>JANPMI010000143.1:0-15650 GCA_031422725.1 Chitinophagaceae bacterium
AAAAATTGATAAAAAAATGCTTCCCCGCCACATTGCCATCATCATGGACGGCAATGGAAGATGGGCAAAGGAAAAAGGGGAAGACCGGCTTTTTGGACATTTTCATGGCGTTGAAAGTGTACGGAATATTGTGGAAGGGGCGGCAGAATTGGGGATTGAATACCTGACCTTATATGCCTTTTCTACCGAAAACTGGGATCGTCCTGAATATGAAGTGGTGGGCCTCATGGAATTGCTTGTCAGCACTATTCGCAAAGAAGTAGAAAGCTTAGACAAAAATAATATCCGCCTGCATGTTATAGGCGATATGAGTATGCTGCCGGAATATGCCAAAAAAGAACTGGAGGAGGCACTTGACATCACTAAAGACAATACAGGACTGAACTTGATTATGGCCCTGAGTTACAGCGGCCGCTGGGAATTACTGAATGCCGTTAAGAACATTGCTTATGAAGTGAAACAGGGCAAACTGAATGTGCAAGCGATAGATCAGAACACCCTGCAGCGTTATTTATGCACCAGTGAATTTCCTGACCCGGAATTGATGATACGAACCAGTGGTGAATACAGGATCAGTAATTTTCTTTTGTACCAGCTGGCCTATGCCGAACTATACTTCACCAACGTCCGCTGGCCCGATTTCAGGAAAGAAAACCTGTATGAAGCCATACTGGACTACCAGGGCAGGGAAAGAAGATTTGGGAAAACCAGTGAACAGGTGGTAGTAGAATAGGAAGTCGGGGAAATGCCCCCCCCAAATCAATATTAATCAAAGCAAAACAGCCTCATTTTACCTTTATCGTCTTATTTGCCTTTTTTACCCATTTTCTTTAACAAAGACTTCAAATATTTACCGTTATTTTGCCGCCTCAATAAGAGTGGGATAGCCTGTAAATCAAAAATTTGATGGCTCCTTCTGAGAATTTTCAGACTGAATTTGAACAATCAACCATGCAACAAATTTTACTAAGGCTTAGTGTTTCATTAATGGCTGCGGTTATATCCGTATTTACTTTACAGGCACAAGATACTATTCCACCTACTTCAGTAGATCCAAAATTGATCGAGTGGCAGAATGCCCGGATTCCAAAAGAATACAGCATTGCTACGGTAAGCATAACAGGAATTAAACACCTGGACACTTCCATTGTTTACTCCATTGCCAACCTGCAGCCGGGTGATAAGTTTATGCACCCGGGTGAAGATATTTTTGCTAAAGCCATTACTAACCTGTGGAGGCAAAAACTTTTTTCTTCTATCCAGGTATATGTAACAAGAGTGGAAGGAGATAAAGTGTGGATTGAACTAAATGTGCAGGAAAGACCCCGGCTCGGCAATTTTAAATTTGTCGGAATTAAAAAATCAGAGGAAGAAGACATTCTCGGAAAAGTTAACCTGGCCAAGCAAACAATCATTACAGAAAATACCCGGCGTGAGATTATCGAAAAAGTGACCAATTACTACACAGAAAAATCATACCGGAATGTAAAAGTGAGGATTGAAGAAAAGCCCGATACCGCCTTCGCCAACTCCAATTCAATGACCATTTATATTGACAAAGGCGACAAAGTAAAAATTGATAATGTCCGTTTTTTTGGCAATGAAAATATTGACGGGCTGCGGTTAAAGAAACAGATGAAGGGTACCAAGGAAATGAGTAAAGCTACCTTGAATCCCCAGGAAGAGCAGAGTCCTTATGGTGTAAAAAAGAAATATTCTTTCAGTGAATACACCAAAGACTGGGGCTTTCTTTCCCTTAGTAAAACAAAAAGAATACTGGATCCTTATTTCCGTTTTAAACTCTTCAGCGGCGCTAAGTTTGACGATAAAAAATATGAAGAGGACAAGGATAAAGTGCTGAATTATTATAATTCCCTCGGTTACCGTGATGCGATAATTGTGCAGGATACCTCCATTTATACCCCAAATGGTAACCTGAATATTGATCTGAAGGTGGATGAAGGAAGAAGATATTATTTTGGCAACATTGCGTGGAAAGGCAATGCTAAATATTCTGATTCTTTAATGAATGTTTTGCTGGGCATTAATAAAGGCGATATTTATAATCTCGCTATTTTAAATAAACGCCTCGGCAAAGAAGCCTCGCAGGAAGGTGGAGACATCAGCGGTTTGTATATGGATGATGGATACCTCTTCTTCCGGGTGGAACCGGTGGAGACTGCCGTCTATAATGATACCATTGACTATGAAATAAGAATTACAGAAGGCCCGCAGGCAAGAATAAAAAATGTAACTATTGCCGGTAATGAAAAAACAAAGGACTATGTAATCCGCCGTGAGCTGAGAACCATTCCCGGAGAATTATTCAGCCGGGCCGATCTTATCCGTTCTCAGCGGGAATTGGGCAACCTGCAATTTTTTAACCAGGAAACAATTAACCCCGGCGTTGTTCCGGATCAGAGTGATGGAACAGTTGATATAAACTGGAAGCTGGAAGAAAAATCATCTGACCAGCTTGAGTTGTCTGCCGGATGGGGTGGTGGTGTTGGACTTACGGGAACATTAGGTGTTACCTTCAATAATTTTTCTATCCGTAATATCTGGAAAAAAACAGCCTGGGATCCGTTGCCAACCGGTGATGGACAAAAATTAAGCCTCCGGGTACAGTCCAATGGTAAAGCTTATCAGTCTTATAATTTCTCCTTTACTGAACCCTGGCTCGGTGGTAAGAAAAGGAATTCGCTGACACTCTCATTAAACAAAAGTGTTTACCGGAACGGCTTTTATGATCAAACACAGGCGAGATATACCTATAATGATTCAACACTGCTTAAAACTTTTGGCATAGGAGTTTCTCTGGGAAAACAATTAAAATGGCCGGATGATTTTTTCAGTCTTGTTTACTCATTGAATTTTACGCAGTATGATAGAAAAAATTATGGCATTTTTCCCGGCGCTAATCCAACCGGTGTCTCTAATAATTTAAGCCTGAAGATTGGATTACAAAGATCTTCTGTATTCAACCCGGTATTTCCTACCAGCGGATCCAACTTTGTAGCCAGTGTACAGCTTACGCCTCCCTATTCATTGCTGAACCCGGACCTTGTTAAATCTGCCGATCCTTATAAAAATCCTGAATATCATAAATGGAAATTTAATGCAGAATGGTTTATACCATTGGGAAAACCAATGGGGGCTGACAAAAACCGGCAGTTCGTAATGAAGCTTGCAGCTAAATATGGCTTTATCGGCAGGTATAATAATAAACTGGATTACTCGCCATTTGAACGGTTTCAGTTAGGAGATGCAGGTCTTTCCAATAATTATGGTTTGCTTGGTTATGATATTGTGGCGCATCGTGGCTACCCGGTCTATGAGTCTTCTGATCCATCCGTTAATCCTGAACAGCAAAGTGCCCAGAACTTTTTTACCATTTTCAATAAATATCAGCTTGAAGTGAGATTTCCGTTAGTAACAAATCCAAGCAGCACTATTTATGCTTTAAGCTTTTTTGAAGCAGCTAATGGCTGGTATAATTACAAAGATTATAATCCATTCCGTTTGCGGCGCAGTGTGGGTGTAGGTATGCGGTTCTTCCTTCCGATGTTTGGTTTGCTGGGTTTTGATTATGGAGTTGGTCTTGACCGCATCACACCGGGACAAACAGGATTAAAAGGAGCTTCCCGGTTTACCTTTATGCTCGGCTTTGAACCTGAATAAAACCCTAATCCGCCACGGCGGACGTAAAGAAATTTTAAAAAGAAAAACTTACCAATATGAAAAAGAATTTGCTTATTGCTTGTTGCTTATTGCTTGTTGGTTCTATGGTACAGGCGCAGAAGTATGCCATCATTGATACCCGGTATATACTTGACAAAATGCCGGATTATAAGCAGGCACAAAAACAATTGGACGAGGTGGCTGCTGGTTGGCAAAAGGATATTGATGGCAAACAAACTGAACTGGATGGTATGTATAAAGCATACGAAGCAGAACAGGTAATGCTGAGTGATGATCTAAAGAAAAAGAGAGAAGATCAGTTATTCAATAAAGAGAAAGATCTCAGGGATTTGCAGCGGAAACGCTTTGGTTTTGAAGGAGATCTGTTTAAAAAAAGACAGGAGCTGATTAAGCCTATCCAGGATAAGGTTTACAATGCGGTTCAGAAGATGGCAGTGCAAAGAGGCTACGATTTTGTGCTCGACAAAAGTGAGGGAATTACCATTATCTTTGCCGACCCCAAATTAGACAAGAGTGAAGATGTGCTGAAAGACCTGGGGGTGAGATAAATGTTAAAAAAAATATAAGCAGGCTGATTGGCCGGGCTTGAGACAACGAAAACTTTTAAAAAGCAATCATAATAAGCAATCACAAATCAAAAAAAATGAAAAGAATTTTCACAGTAATGGCCGTAGTAGTGGCCTTGTCTTTTTCGACTGTTGCAGGTGCACAGACGAAACTTGGCTACATAAGTGTGGACAATATGGTAGGGCTGATGCCGGAAACAGCAAAACTTGATTCCTTGCTGGAACGTTACCAGGCGGATTCAATAAATCCCCAATATGCCCAGATCGTT
The DNA here is from genome assembly GCA_031422725.1 of Chitinophagaceae bacterium. Classification (GTDB taxonomy): domain Bacteria; phylum Bacteroidota; class Bacteroidia; order Chitinophagales; family Chitinophagaceae; genus JJ008. The sequence goes on from JANPMI010000143.1 coordinate 4,538, forward strand.
TCTTTATATCAATATAAGGATAGTGTGTACCGGGATTCTTTAAAAACTCCTCCTGCGGTTCGCAAGCAAATAGAACAGGAACTTCCTACACTTATTTATCAGATCCAAAACTGGCAACAAATTGTTAACCAGGCCAACGAAGCAAAACAAAATGAATTGCTGGCGCCCATCTACAAAAAAGTGTACGATGCCATCAAATTAGTGGCTAAGGAAAAAGGATACAGTCATGTATTTAACAAAGAAGCTTTCCTGGTAGCACCGGATGGTGATGATATGATAACAGCAGTAGCGGCAAAACTTAAGGTACCGATACCCAAAGGAACTCCAACCGGTAAATAAATGGTTAGAATAAAATATTAATAGTAAAACCCTGGCAAAATTGTCAGGGTTATTTTTTAGCCTGTAGTGTCAGTCTTATTTTTGTAATATGCAAAAGTCATCGCCCATTGGTATTTTTGATTCTGGCTATGGAGGCCTTACTGTTTTAAGGGAAATAGTGCGGCAACTCCCGGAATATGATTATATCTATCTCGGGGATAATGCCAGGGCACCTTATGGTAACCGTTCTTTCGACACCGTTTATCATTATACTTTACAATGTGTAAAATGGTTTTTTGAACAAGGTTGTTCATTAGTGATTCTTGCCTGCAACACGGCTTCTGCAAAAGCATTACGAACGATACAGCAAAATGATTTGCCAGGCATAGATCCCGGCAAAAGAGTTCTGGGAGTGATACGGCCAACAGCGGAAGTTATCGGCACTTTTTCTGAAACCAAAAATGTTGGTATCCTCGGAACCAACGGAACGGTGGTTTCTGATTCATACCCCATGGAGATTGCTAAGTTTTTTCCTGACTTAAAAGTATTTCAGGAAGCTTGTCCCATGTGGGTTCCATTGGTGGAAAATGAAGAATACAAAAGCCATGGGGCTGATTTTTTTGTAAAAAAAAACCTGCATAACATTTTTGAGAAAGGAGAGAGTATTGACGTTATCCTGCTTGCCTGCACACATTACCCCTTGCTGAAAGAAAAAATAGAAGAATACCTGCCGGTAGGCGTAAAGCTTGTTTCCCAAGGAGAAATTGTGGCGGATAGTCTTGCCAATTATCTCCACCGCCATCCTGAAATAGACCTGCAATGCAGTAAAAACGGGCAACGGTCGTTTTATACTACCGATTCCACCCAGGACTTTGATAATCATGCTGCCATCTTTTATGGAGAGCCTGTTAAGTCAAAACATGTAAATCCTGAAACACCTCGTTGATGTTTTTTCGATGCAGCAGCATTATCTCTTTGACTGTCATATAACACCAGTTAAACATTAAAGCAACATTGTCACCCTGATCCCGCCTTGGGTGGGACGAAGGGTAATATTATTTCAACTAAATATATAAAATGAAATTTTCGTTTACATTTTTAATAACCTTGCTCTTTTTTGTGGTAACACAAAGTTTTCAGTGCGGCAGAGGTATTGAACAACGTTGTGATCCATATAAAACTGACACGGTACTGCTTAATGCGTCAATAGTAAATAGCGCAACTGAATACCGCCTGTATGATACAATATGGTTATCCAGTAGTATCAGCGATAATTTTGCTCCCTTATCCGGTTCACCAGCTTTGTTCGCCAAAAGTATAGATCAGCTAAACCTTACGGTAATTCCTTACAGCATCAACACAACAGGTGCTTTACCAGTATTGCAATATGCCAATATTGAATTTAATCCTGTAGTCAGAGAAGGGAGTTTGCAAAACCCTGGTTATAGTGGCTATAATTATATTTTCAGAAGAGTGGCGCCCAATAATAATTTGCAGGCTGGCCTGGTGGCTGGTCGTACCGGTTTGTATTTGCTGGAGATAAATCATGGCAATTATTACGGCGGGTCATTTACTATTAATAATGGAAATGATTTTTGTACTTCCTACAACGGTCTGTCGAACATACCTGTAAGTCAGCAAAACCGGAATTACTGGACTTTGCTCGGAGTAACGGCCATATCAGTTGCCTCCAATTACGGCTCCAAAACCGTATCAATAAATAACCGCAACTATTTTATTTTCAAAGTAATACCCTGATCTTATCGCTACACTTTATCGCTTCAATCTTATCCATTTATTTTTCATAATTCCGGGGTGTAATTGTGCTTTTGAACCCTTACCTTTGCCGTCCTTTCACAAACAGTAGGTGTGGTGATCTACTGGTGAATCCCGCCTTAGGCGGGGACTGGTTAGTTCTCCCGGCCAGAATTTTTTAAAAGTGAAAAAGAGATAAAACAATGAAACGTACATTCCAGCCTCATCGTAAACGTCGTAAAACAGTGCATGGTTTTCGTAAACGTATGGCAACAGCTAATGGCCGCAAGGTCCTGGCGAGCCGCCGTGCCAAAGGCCGTAAGAAATTGACAGTTTCCGATGAGAGTAAATTGAAATAGAAAAAACCCAAATCCGCTGCCGCGGACTTTAGCGTCTTAATATTTGATAGCTCCGCATGGCGGGGCTATTTTTGTTTGGCCACATAATCGCACGAATTAACACGAAGAATACAAGAGTAAGATTGTCGCAATTACTTTTAAGGCATTTGTATCAGGAAAACTATTTGGTGTGCTTTTGTGTGATTTCGTGGCTAACCCTCTTTATTCGTGGCTAAACAATTTACTTTAGGAAAAGAAGAGCGGCTTAAAAGCCGGAAGCAAACTGAACTATTATTCAGCGAAGGGAAGAAGTTTACTATTGGCCCATTAAGGATTCACTATTCATTCAACAAAGCTGAAAACGCATCGTTGCAATTTGGGGCAGGTGTCAGCAAAAGGAATTTTAAAAAAGCAGTTGACCGGAACAGAATAAAAAGACTGATGAGGGAGGCCTATCGCCTGCAAAAAATAATGCTACAGGAAAAATCAGGAGAAAAAAGAGGTCAGCTAACCATTTTTTTTATTTATACAGGGAAAGAACTGCCGGAGTATAAAGAAGTGTATGAAAAAACCGGCAAGGCATTAGACAAACTCTGTGTAATCATCAGCGAAACAAATTGAAAACTTTTCTCCGCATATTAAGCCTCCCATTTATTCTGCTGATAAAAATTTACCAGTTGGTCATCTCACCCTGGCTTGGCCCCAAATGCCGTTATACTCCTACCTGCTCTCACTATGCTGCCGAAGCGTTAAAAAAACATGGAGTGTTTAAAGGAATGTGGCTGGCCATTAAAAGAATCAGCCGTTGCCATCCCTGGGGGAGAAGTGGTTATGATCCTGTTCCTTAACAAATAAAAAAAGAGCAATCGCTGCTCTTTTCCAATGATATCTGTTATAAAAACTATTTACCAAATCGTTCTGCTACTTTATCCCAGTTAATTACGTTCCAGATAGCCGTCAGGTAATCCGGTCTTTTATTCTGATACTTCAGGTAATATGCATGTTCCCATACATCTACTCCCAATAGAGGAACTCCTTTTGTTTCAGCAATATCCATTAATGGATTATCCTGGTTAGGTGTAGAACATATATCAAGCTTGCCATCTTTTTTTACAATAAGCCATACCCATCCACTGCCAAAGCGACCAATACCAGCCTGGGCAAATTTAGTCTTGAATTCATCAAAAGATCCAAAGGCTTCGTTCATGGCTTCAGCCAACCGGCCTGAAGGAAAGGCACCTGCATCCAATGAGAGGTTGTTCCAGAAAAAAGTATGATTCCAGTGGCCACCGCCATTGTTACGAACAGCCGGAGATATAGATCCCGCAGCTTCTACAAGATCTTCTAATGATTTGTTTTCATGTTCCGTACCTGCAATCGCTTTATTGAGATTATCAACATAAGCCTGGTGATGTTTGCCGTGATGTATCTGCATGGTTGGTGTATCAATATAGGGCTCCAGTGCATCATATGCATAGGGCAGAGGGGCTAACGTAAATGCCATAGTTATAAAGTTTAGTTGTTTAAAATTATTTGCAGGGATAACAAAAGTAAGAAGACGGTACTTAATATATCCGGGTAAAAAAGAAATTGTTTCATATTTCGAAAATCATTTTTTCAACCGGCTAATCTTTTTCCCTTTTTCGGTAAATGTTTCTACAATGCCTCTTGTTTCCAGGTCAAGACGGATGGAAATAGTGTACCAGGGTATTGATTTGTTGAAGCCCGGTATTTTCTTGCGGATGATTTTTACCACATCATCAGTGAGTTCAGTGAATGTTTTTCCTTTGCTTCCTTTCAGGCTTTGAAGGATGGCAGCTTTGAACGGTTCATAAATTTCAGCATTAATAGTAAACTGGCTGCCTGTGCGGGGATGGGTGGTAATTGTTTTCTTTGGTTTAACAGCTGCTGCCATGTTATCTTTTATTTTTAAAAAAATCTTTCATCAGTTTGGCGCAGTCCTCTTTCATCACCCCCCTTATCAGTTCTGTTTTTGGATGAAAAGGCCAATTGGTGCCGGCCGTTTTTTTATAACCATTTTTTTCATCATCTGCACCGTAAACGATTTTTCCAATCTTGCTCCAGTAGATAGCACCGGCACACATAAAGCAGGGTTCTACAGTTACAAACAAGGTGGCGCCAGGTAAATATTTACTTCCAAGGGAATTAAAAGCAGAAGTTAGTGCAATCATTTCAGCATGAGCGGTGGGGTCATTCAGCCGCTCGGTCATATTATGCCCCCGTGCAATTATTTTTTCATTGACAACTACCACAGCACCAATGGGTATTTCATCATCTTCAAAAGCCTTTTTGGCTTCCTTTAGTGCCTGCATCATATAGTATTCGTCCGTCATTATATAAGGATTTGGCTATTTTTCTTTTAAATAATAAATATTTCTGATTGTAGCCAAATAAGCACCAAGATGTCCTTTGTCTGAAATGTCTATTGTTCCTTTTAAAACAAATTTTCGACCTGAAATCTTTTGAAGCAAACTGTCATTGACGATTAAATCTTTGTTCCAATCAAGCCAAAAGCAGTCAGTACCGGGCCATTTACCTGAGCAAATTGCTACATTCTCAAATTCAAAATATACGATGCCTTCTGTTTCTATTTTTTGCCCATTTAAAGAGCTGTATTCTTTAAGTAAATCTGTTAAAGAGATGTGCTTGCTATTTGTAGTTGTATCTATAACCACATTTACAAAATGGACTTTTTTATTAGTCTTTGTGTTGCAAGACAGTAAAGTAGTCATCATCCCCCAAAAAAACATATTAAAAGTAGCGAACCATTTCATGCAGACTTGTATTATATCGGAGTATAAATATATTCAAATTGGTATACCTTGGTCTAAAATTAGAATTAATGGCAGACATATCCAGCCTGGAAAAAATGCGGCAGTATTTTAACAGCGGGGCCACCCAATCGTATGCTTTTCGTAAAGAGCAATTAAAGAAACTAAAAGCCTCCATCCTGCACCACGAACAGGAGTTGTATGATGCTTTATATTCCGACTTAAAAAAAAGCCCTGAAGAAGTGTGGGCAACAGAAACGGGAATGGTGATAGCAGAGTTAAACACTGCTTTAAAGAATCTTCGTCATTGGATGGAGCCGGAAGCTGTAAATACTAACCTTTTGAATCTTCCATCCCGCAGTAAAATAATAAAAGAGTCACTGGGTGTTGTGCTTATAATTGGCCCCTGGAATTATCCTTTTCAATTATTAATTAATCCATTGATTGGCGCTATTGCTGCCGGCAATTGTGTGGTATTGAAACCCAGCGAATTTGCGCCTGCTACTGATGCAGTGATGAAAAAAATAATTTCAGCAAGTTTTTCCAATGAATATATTTTATATGTGCAGGGAGATGGAGCAGCAGTGATTCCTGAAATGATGAATAATTTTTCATTCGATCATGTATTTTATACCGGCAGCACAGCAGTAGGTAAAATTATTTATAAAATGGCAGCCGAAAGATTGGTACCGGTAACACTGGAGCTGGGTGGTAAGAGCCCCTGTGTGGTTGAGAGTGATGCAAATATTAATGTGGCAGCCCGCCGCATCGCCATGACCAAATTTTCCAATGCCGGGCAAATGTGTGTGGCACCGGATTATATTCTTGTACATACGTCAGTAAAAGATAAACTGGTAAATGCACTGAAAGACTCGATTGTAAAATTCTTTACAGACAAGCCGGAAGAAAGTTACAGTTTTGGAAAAATTATTAATGAAAAACAATTTAATCGTATTGCCGGGTATTTATCGCAGGGGAAAATAGCTTATGGAGGAAGAAGCGATAAAGAAAAATTATTCATAGAGCCCACCATACTGACAGATATTTCCATGAACGGGTCAATTATGAAGGAGGAGATATTCGGGCCAATTCTTCCTGTTATTCCTTATAACAGCATGGAAGAAGCGAAGCAGATTATTCAAAATAATCCCAACCCATTATCTTTTTATATCTACACATCAAGCAGCAAAAAAGAAAAGGAATGGTTAGAAGCAGTACCTGCCGGCGGCAGTTGTGTAAATAATTCAAGCTGGCATTTGACAAATCACAACTTACCATTTGGTGGAAGAGGATTCAGCGGCATGGGTTGTTATCATGGAAAATATTCATTCGAAACATTCAGTCATAAAAAGGCGGTGATGAAAACCCCTACCTGGTTTGACCCAAGCATCAAGTATCCACCATTCAAAGGGAAATTAAAATTATTTAAATGGGTAATAAAATAAAGGCATGAAAAAACTAAAACGGTTTGTAATTGTTCTTCTTATACTCATCGCAGCATTTGCGGTGTATGTGGAAATTGTAAACCGCCATTCAAAAAATATGACATACAGACAAAAAGTATTAAAAGCAGCTTATCCTGTGATAATGTGGTTTACTAAACTAACAGGTAAAAATGCAAAGGAACTAAAAGGTGATAAACAACCGCCGGTTTCATTTTATTCATTAAAGGGAATAATAAATAACGGAGATACCCTGGATTTTGCCAGCTTTAAAGGGAAGAAGGTGATGCTGGTAAACACTGCCAGTGATTGTGGTTATACTGAACAATATGAAGCCCTTCAAAAGTTATCTGAACAATACAAAAACAAATTGGTGGTGCTGGGCTTTCCGGCCAATGATTTTAAAGAGCAGGAAAAAGGAACTGATGTTGAGATTGCTGAGTTTTGCAAAGTAAATTTTGGAGTTACCTTCCCTTTAATGCAAAAAAGCATAGTCGTTAAATCACCAAAACAGAACAGTATTTACCAATGGCTGACGGAATCGGAAAAAAATGGCTGGAACAACAATGTTCCTTCCTGGAATTTTACCAAATACATCGTTAATGAAGAAGGAGTGCTAACGAATTATTTCGGACCTTCCATTTCTCCGATGAGTACTGATGTGCTCAAGGCAATTAAAGATTAAATTAATTCAGCAATGTTTACCAAAGCGGACATCAAAAAATATTTTACTGTAGAAAAACAGGAAAGTTTACTGTTTGTTTTAATTGGAGTAGCAGGAATTATTATGGCTGTTATTTTTTCTTTTTCCTGAAAACCAATTTTTACAAAGGCGCAGCTATTCCTTTGCTGCTGGTTGGTTTATTGCTGGGTGTTGCAGGGTACACGGTTTATAAAAGAAGCGATGGCGACCGCAAGCAGAATGTATATGATTACGATATGAATGCCTCAGAGTTAAAAGAAAAAGAATTGCCAAGAATGAAAACAGTGATGAAAAACTTTGTTATTTACCGGTATATGGAAATAGCACTGGCTTTAACCGGAATTGGATTATTTATCTTCTTTTTTAAAACTGATGGCTGTTTTGCAGGCTCACATACTCCTTTTTGGAAAGGTTTTGGTTTGACCCTTGCTGTTATGGCTTTGCTGGCATTAGCAGCAGATTTTTTTGCAGAGAAAAGAGGGAAAATTTACACAAAGGGAATAGAATCATTTACTACTAAACTATAATTATTATGATGTATAACGATATTATTGGAACGATTGGTGTGGGATTAATCCTGCTGGCTTATTTTCTCAATACGTCTAAACTATTGCCAAAAGACGGAAAATTGTTTTATGTCCTGAATATTTTCGGAGCAGCATTAGCTTGTTATGCCTCTTTTCTTATTAACTATATGCCATTTGTAATACTGGAAGGAACCTGGGTGCTGATATCCATTTATGGCTTAATGAAATCTATGAAAATAAAAATGACGTAATCCACGGGGAGGGTCGGGGTGCTGCAAGCGGTCTGAACGCTTACTACACCGGGCATTTTTCATGATAGTTCACCAGTTCAATCGGTGTTTTCTCAAATTCATAGCCGCTGTAAGTGCTGGCAATATCATCAAACACTTCGTTTATTTCTTCTTCTGTTTTTAACGTTACTAATTTATTGCGGAACTCCTTGATATTAGGAAGCCCCTTTAAATAATTGGCATAATGGCGGCGCATTTCATTAATACCCACCACCGGATTTTTCCATTCAATTGATTTGTGTAAATGCTTACGGCAAACAAATAACCGGTCTTCAATTGTTGGAGCTGGCAAATGTTCACCTGTTTTTACAAAATGTTTTATTTCGTTAAATATCCAGGGATAGCCGATAGCGGCACGGCCAATCATAATGCCATCTACACCATAGCGGTTTTTATATTCCACGGCTTTCTCTGGTGAATCAATATCGCCATTTCCAAAAATGGGGATGCTGATTCTTGGGTTATTTTTTATTTTACCAATCAGTGTCCAGTCGGCCTCACCTTTGTACATCTGTGTTCTTGTTCGTCCGTGAATGGCCAATGCTTTGATGCCCACATCCTGCAACCGTTCTGCTACTTCTTCAATATTTTTTGTCTTGTCATCCCAACCGAGTCTTGTTTTTACAGTAACAGGTAATGATGTTGCCTTTACTACAGCAGAAGTTAACCGTACCATCAGGTCAATATCTTTTAATACTCCTGCACCGGCGCCTTTCAAGGCTACTTTTTTTACCGGACAACCAAAGTTTATGTCTAATAAATCAGGATTAGTTACTTCTACAATTTTTGCGGCTAATGCAAGACTGTCTTCATCACCACCAAAAATCTGGATGCCGACAGGTCGTTCATAATCGAAGATGTCGAGTTTTTTTCTGCTTTTGATAGCATCTCTTATCAATCCTTCCGATGAAATAAATTCAGTATACATCAAATCGGCCCCATTATCCTTGCACACTGCCCGGAACGGCGGGTCGCTTACGTCTTCCATTGGTGCCAGAAGCAGCGGAAAGTCAGGAAGTTGTATGTTGCCAATCTTTACCATTCAAATATCATTTACCTATTTTTGAACCTGCAAATTTACAATCTAAATAGCAGAGTTTCTACATGAGAGGATTATTAAAAGCAAAAACAGCCGGAATACAATTATTGATACTTATCAGTATAGCATTGGTTAGTTTATTTTTTATCGGGGGAATAATCGGCCCCCTGATCTTATCAGCCATTACCGGCGTAAGGGTAACTGAGTTTTTAGATACGGCTAAACTGGACTTTAACAGACCGGGTATAATTACTTATATAAGGGGCTTGCAGGTTTTTCAGTTTATCGGACTGTTTATGATCCCTGCTTTTTTAGGTGCCTGGCTTTTTAGTACGGATAGTAAAAAATACCTGGGATTTAAAAAACCGTCCAATACATTTTATTTCCTGGCAGCAGTGGCCGTTATGGTGCTGGCTCTTCCATTGGTTAATTGGCTGGGCGAACTCAATAGAAACATTCAGTTTCCTGCCGGTATAGAAAAATGGATGAAAAAAAGTGAGGAAGAAGCTGCCAGAACCGTTCAGGCTTTATTATCCAGGCACACGGTTAAAGATCTTATTATAAATATTGTCTGCATTGCCGGATTAGCCGCAGTAGGTGAGGAGTTGCTGTTTCGGGGAATAGCGCAGCGTTTGTTTATTAAGATTTTTAAAAGCCCCTGGGTTGGAATCATCATCGCAGCCTTTCTTTTTTCCGCCATGCATTTACAGTTTTACGGATTTCTTCCCCGGTTTGTATTGGGTATTTTATTAGGCGTTATTTATTGGTACAGCGGCAGCCTGTGGACTGCTATCGTTGCCCATTTTATTTATGATGCTGCATTAATTACCCTTGTATATTTTAATCCTTCGATGATAAACGAGGAGACTCCTGTAAAGATGAATAATATTGCCCTGATGGCGGCGATTAGCTTTATCATCGTTGCACTGATAGTGGGCTGGATGAAAAAAAGATCAGCGATAACTTATGAAGAAGTGTATGCAGATGATGCCATACCTGTAAAAGACCATCCTTTCTAAATAATTATTATGGCATTCAACTGGCAGACGTTTAAAACAAGAGCATTAACAGCTATCGTCTTTGCTGTGGTAATGCTGATTGGTTTGCTTTGGAACCACTGGAGTTTTCTTGTTTTGTTTTCCATTATTCATTTTGGCTGCTGGTGGGAGTATCTGAAGCTGACGGAGAAAATTCATCTCGCCTCAGGCGAGACAAGTTTTCATCCTTACACCAAATTGGGATTGATGGTGATGGGTTATGGATTGATGCTGTGGTTTTGTGGTCCTGCTTATCACATCAATGGTTATGGATTAAAAGAAAACATTTCATTACCAGTATCAGCAGCTGGGTTTGCTTTGTTAGTAATTGGTATTTTTCAGAAAAATGCAATTAAATTAAAAGTATTTGGGATGGCGGTGTTGGGATTAGTTTATATCTCGTTGTGTTGGGGGCTGATGCTTGATTTGAGAAATTATTTAATGATTACTGAAGATGGAATACTGATGTTGGATTATGGATACATTATTCCGGCTACAATCATTTTTTCAATCTGGATAAATGATACAATGGCCTACTTGGTTGGTTCTTTTATTGGGAAAACCCCATTTTCAAAAATTTCACCTAAAAAAACCGTCGAGGGAACATTAGGAGGTATTATTTTGTGCATTGTAATTATGGGCTTATTTAGTTACGTTTTTTTTGGGGTTAAGGAAGACGATATTAAGGAATTTGCATTATTTAGTCTGGGTATTCCTGCCATCTGCGCCATCTTTGGTACGCTTGGTGATTTGCTGGAAAGTAAATTAAAACGTATGGCCGATGTAAAAGACAGCGTCAGCTTCATGCCCGGCCACGGTGGTTTTTTATACAGGTTTGATTCTTTAATGGTTGCAGTACCAGCCGTTTGGCT
>JANPMI010000144.1:0-1942 GCA_031422725.1 Chitinophagaceae bacterium
AAATCTGAAATCATTAATTATTAAACCTTAAGCCATGAAAAAGATTATTATTTTATTCTCTGTCCTGTTAACAACAGGTATGTCAACCGTGTTTGCCAATGATGATCCTAACCCGGAGGAGCAAATACTGAATTTATTTAAAAAAGAATTTGCTGCTGCTCAAAATGTAACCTGGAGCCGCCAGGGAGAGTATCAAAAAGCAATTTTTTTACTGGCGGGTCACAGGGTGGTTGCCTGGTTTAATCCCGCAACAGAACAACTGGAAGGATGTATCAGGGAAATTTTCTTTGATCAGTTGCCGCTTACCATAATGACAGCAGTTGACAGGCGTTTTGAAGAGGCTGTTATTTCTAATGTAAGAGAAATAACCAACAGTGAAGGAACCCATTACAGGATTTTGCTGGAAGCCAGTAATAAAAAATATCGTATAAAAGTGAGTTCTGCAGGTAATATTAACGAGGTGGAAAAGCTGGCGAAATAATTTATATAAATTTTGATGGAGAGTTCTGTTTCAGGCTAAACTGAAACAGAACTTTTTTATTTGCACAAAAATGTATTTTTGCGCCACTTACTGCATTGTCTCCCGCCTCGTTTTAAACGAGGCGGGATCTGAAGGTAGGTTTCATCCAAAAAAAATAATATGAACAAAGGACCTGTTTCAAACTTTATCCAGCATCATTATCGTCATTTTAATGCTGCTGCTTTAATGGATGCGGCAAAAGGATATGAACAGCATTTACTGGAAGGTGGTAAAATGATGATTACACTGGCAGGTGCTATGAGTACCGGCGAATTGGGCATTTCACTGGCGGAGATGATCCGCCAGGGCAAAGTGGATATTATTAGTTGTACCGGTGCCAACCTCGAAGAAGATGTAATGAACCTGGTAGCACATTCAAAATATAAAAGAATTCCCAACTACCGTGATTTAACGCCAGAGCAGGAATGGGAATTATTAGAAAATCATTACAACCGGGTAACGGATACCTGTATCCCTGAAGAAGAAGCATTCCGCCGGTTGCAAAAACACCTCGTAAAACAATGGGTGGATGCAGAAGCAAAAGGCGAAAGATATTTTCCGCATGAATTTATCTACAAAACTATTTTAAGCGGCGAGTTGAAGCAGTATTATGAAATTGATCCAAAAGACAGTTGGGTGGTGGCAGCGGCAGAAAAAAATATTCCGATTGTAGTACCCGGATGGGAAGACAGCACCACCGGAAATATTTTTGCCAGTTATATAGTGAAAGGAGAATTAAAAGCCAGCACCGTAAAAAGTGGTATTGAATACATGGTGTGGCTCACAGAATGGTATCGTAATAATTCATCCGGAAAAGGCGTTGGTTTTTTCCAGATCGGTGGCGGCATTGCCGGAGATTTTCCCATTTGCGTAGTGCCGATGATGTACCAGGACCTGGAGTGGCACGATGTTCCGTTCTGGAGTTATTTCTGCCAGATAAGTGACTCAACAACTTCTTACGGTTCTTATTCCGGTGCCGTACCCAATGAAAAAATTACCTGGGGTAAATTAGATATCAAAACACCTAAGTTTATTGTAGAGAGTGATGCGACTATTGTAGCACCCCTTATTTTTGCATGGGTGCTGGGGTGGTAAACACTGCCCCTGTCCTTCGTCTCGCCTGAGGCGAAACTTAAATCAATGCGGTATTATTAACTATTTTACTTTGCGTCTTCCCATGCTTTGGCTGGTTTTAAAGCACTGATGAGATAACTGATAATGATAATTTTTACAAGTATGCCACTATACGCTGCTTTGCCGCCTATTATTGCAACAGCAGCCACCCACATTAAAATAAAAATGATAAGACCGGTGATGATGGCCGTATAAGGTTTTGTTTTGGTCCATAAAGCCAGTGCTACAAAAATACCGGCTTCAATCAGGGCAATACCGATGAGCAGTGGAGTAAAACCGAGGCCGGAA
>JANPMI010000145.1:0-25034 GCA_031422725.1 Chitinophagaceae bacterium
GGCATTTGATCTGCATTAGGCATTCCGCCCGAAGCCTGGCCTTTCAGTGTTTCACCCATAATTTTTGCTGACAGTTTATTGTATACCGCTATTTCAGCAGGTGACGAGAACGGGAAAATAAGGTTAGTTAAAAATTTTTCCTCTTTCATGTTCATATTAATCTTCAGGGTTCCTTTCCTGGCCATTGTTCTTTCTTCCGGAGTAAGATTGGGAATACTATCGGCCCCTTTCTCCATGGAAATGGTAGAATCAATTATCTGTGGTGCTTTTTCTATTTCTGCACCCCCGCCCATTTGCTTTGCCATACCTATCAGTGCACTCAGGTCATTGGTATTACTAAGAAGGCCACTGCCATCCTCATTTAATGTTATTTCCTGGATGGTTTCAAAACATCCTGACAGCAACAAACTGCTGCTTACTAAAAGAGATAATACTAATTTCTTCATGATTTTTAAATTATTGACAAAAAAGATGAAACCTTATGCTAAAAAGTTGCACAAAGAAAAGGGATTTGGCCCAGCCAGTAACTTCAGGAGGAATATTAATTTCAGGCCAGAATTTTTACCAGCATTTCCTTCATTAAAGAGGCATCATCTGTATTGATACTTCCCACTCCCACACTTTTGAGATTGTATTGATGGAGCAACAGTAATATTTTTTCTATTTCCGGATAAGTATAAAGGCGGGCAGCCTGCATGTAGTCTTTCATAAAATAAGGATTCACGCCGATGCTTGTTGCTATTGTTTTTTCATCCCCGGTGCCTGCGCCAAACACCATGAATACTTTGCTGAAAAAACTGTACAGTGATGGCAATACCAGCTGTATGGGTCCTGCTTTAGGATTAGCTTCAAAATACTGAATGATGCGGATACTGCGGGCAAGGTCCTTTACTGCCAATGCTGCCTGTAATTCAAAAACATTATAATCTTTACTCACACCTATGTACCGCTCAATATCTTCTTCCGTTATGCTGGTTCTTTTGCCCAGGTTTACCGATAGTTTGTCAATTTCATTTTCAATTCTTGTCAGGTCATTGCCAATATGGTCTATAATCAAGGATAGTCCTTTGGGAGTGATGGACAGTCCTTTCGATTGCAGCAGCTCCTGTGTCCACCCGGGTAATTCTCTCTCATACATCTTTTTTGTAGTGATGAGAACTCCTTTCTCTTTTACCAGCCTGGTGAATTTCTTCCTGGCATCAAGTTTCTTTTCCTTGTAGGAAACTACAAAAACAGTAGATACAAGCGGATTTTCAATATATGATTCCAATTTCTCAATATCCTTCATTTGCTGAGCCTCTTTAAGCAGCACTACCTGCCTCTCTGCAAACATTGGATAACGGCGGCAGGCATTCAGCACATCTGCCCAATTGGCGTCTTTGCCATAAAAAATGCTCAGGTTAAAAGAGGCTTCGCTTTCATTCAAAATATGATGTTCTGCATATTCCACCACTTTATCTATCAAATATTCTTCTTCGCCTTCCAGCCAATACAAAGGCTTGAAAGTTTTCTTTTTCCAATCAGCTATTATCTTATCCACACTCATAAGATGCTAAGATACAGGCTTTCACCGGGCCTTCTTCGTAAAAAAAATCATTGCTGCGAAAACATCTTCCCCCTTTCTGGCACGGTTTTCGGAATTTTGTGTCCCGGAAGGAATTTTTAACAGGATTTAGCCACTTACTGGTGCAACCGGCAATTAATTTTGCCCAGTTTCAAATTCCACTAATAAATATTAATTTAACGTCAAATCTCAAATCCATTTAGTATGACAAACACAAATTATCCTTCAGCTTCCACTACACCACAAAGTCAGCCACCTAAAAGCAGAACCAATAAAAACATCCTGATTGGTGTTTTGGCTGCGGGCCTCTTAGGCACCTGGGGCTATGTTTTATATGACAAAAACAAGTCTGGTGAAAAAATAGCTAATCAGCAAACACAAATTACCACCCTGGATTCTGCTAAAACAGATGTACAGAGAGAATTTGATAATGCGCTGGCAAGATTAGATTCTGTAACAGGTTCCAATAACAACCTGCAGGGCCAGTTAACAGACAGGCAAAAAGAAATTGATGCTAAAAAATCAGAGATCCGCAAAATTCTGAATGATAAAAATGCTACGCAAAGTCAATTGGCAAAGGCAAGGACAATGATTGCTGATCTGAATGAAAAAATCGGTGGTCTTGAAGCAGAAGTAGCCCGTCTTAGCGGCGAAAATCAGGAGCTTACAACAGCTAATACAACATTGAAGACGGAGAAAATGGATCTGGAAACTAATCTCGCCACTACAACAACTGAAAAAGATGAACTGGCAAAAACAGTGGATGTAGCTTCTACCTTCAGTGCTTCCAATATACAGGTGGTTCCGGTAAATGAAAAGAAAAGTGGTAAAGAAAAAAGCACTACAACTGCAAAAAAAGTTGATAAGCTGGTAGTATCATTTGATGTGGAGAACCGTATTGCAAAATCAGGACCTGCTGATATGTACCTGATAGTAACCGCTCCTGATGGAAAAGTAATATCACAGAGCGGAAACATATTAAACACAAGAGCTGACGGTGACAAAAATTTTACAGCCAAGATACCTGTGAATTATGAGCAGGGCACCCGTAAATCTGTTCAATTCCCGATACAGCAAAGCGATTTCCTGACAGGTAACTACAAGATTGAAGTATATCATAATGGTTTCAAAATAGGTGAAGGTGTAAGAAGCCTTAAAAAAGGTGGTTTATTCGGTTAAAAGCAGATAACTCCTGCGAAAAAAGCCGTTCCCTTCATATGGGAGCGGTTTTTTTATTTTGGGTTAAACACATCTTTTACACATATTGTCTTTCAGCCGCAGTTAGTTGCAAAAACTGCTACCCATTATAGTAATTTTATGAATTAAGTAAATCAATATTCGCATGCACAATACTAACCTCCGGTTTTTTTCTTTATTAACTTCCTTCATCTTCATTACTATTTTATCCGCTGCCCAAAGTAATTTTAAACCCCGCTATAGTAATTCAACTATTTACACCGGTATCGAAGTAGGTTCCAAGGGAGTAAAAATGAGCATTATTGAAATTGGAAAAAATGCACAAAGCAGCGGTGCCTTTAATATACTGAAGGATACTTCGGTGAATACAGATTTTATCAGTTTCTCTGAACCTACTTTCCAGGCCACTTTAAACAGTCTTTATGGATTATATACTACGGCCACCAAAGAATATAAAATACCTCCCAAAAGGATTTTCACCGTTATCAGCAGCGGGGTAAAAATGCAGGCAGAAAAAGAAACAAAGTTTACCTGGGTAAACAGCCTTATTGATTCATTCAAATTAAAAATAAATGAACCAAGACGGCAGGTGGAAGTGGTGGATGTAATGAAGGAAGCCCTTTTATCTCATCTTGGTATTGTTCCGGAAACAAGACGTTTTACCACTTTCTTAATTGATATTGGAAGCGGCAATACCAAAGGAGGTTTTTTCCCGTATGGCAACACCACTGATTTCAAACTTTTTCAGATCAACTGGGGTACCAAGAGTACGGCCAATGCAAGTGAGAAAAATAGCGGAGATGATAAAAGCCTTATCAACTATAATAAACAACTTTACGGGGTGCTTGCCGGGGCTGAGAATTCAGAAATTATCTATGCTGTTAATGCAAGCGGCGCCTATCCTGTAAGTGACAATGTTGCCATAAGCGGTGGTATAGCCTGGGCACTTGCTACCTTAACCCATCCAGAACTGCTTGATAATACGGTAGTGTCAGTGAGTTTTGATGAGATATTGAAGTTTAGTGAAAAACTATACAAAAATTATGCTGCCCTGACCCCTGATTTCCTGGCAGGAAGAGTTAACAGAAGCGAAGAAAAAGAAGCGATCATAAAAGAAGTAAAAAGAGTTCACCAGGTTTTTGATCAGAGAGCATTGATGGCCGGTACAGGACTCCTGATAAAAATAATGCGACAATTTTCTTCTGCTTTTGAAACCAAAGAGTTTTACCTCGTAAAAAATGGACAGGTAGGCTGGGTTTCTGCTTATGTTGACCAGAATATTGAAAAATAAATTTTCGTTACATAGTTTTTTTTGAACAACAAATAAACCCCTTACTCAGATAGAACTGATGAGAGATACTAAAACCGTTTTATTAGCAATGCTTTCGGTGGGTTTAACGGGAACCTGGGTTTACCATCTCTATGATAAAACGCAATACAGCAAACGCAGAACGGAAGTTTACATTAAAGACTCTATAGCCGTAGCACAGGGGGTGCAGGATTCGCTGCAAAAGATTTACTCCTACACCATCAATAACCTGGATGCACAATTGGATTCTACCAGGAGTACCGCCGGTCTGCTGAAAGGAGAACTTGGTGCAAAGCTTGCCGAAATAAACAGGCTGAGAAATGAAATAGCCACCATCCTTAAAAAAAACAATGTAAAAAAAGAAGACCTTGATCTGGCCCGCAGCAAAGCTGTACAACTACAGCAATTAGTATCAGAATTGCAAAGCCGGAACAGTACTATTGAAGAAGAAAAACAACAGATAGCTTCTGTGCTTGATAAAGTCAACATCCAGGTAAAGGGATTAGAGACCACCAACCAGCAACTTGACCAGCAAAATAAAGTACTCACAGAAAAAGTAAATCTTGCTTCCACTTTTGTCGCATCAGAAATAAAATTTTCGCCGGTAACGGTGAAAAATGATAAAGAAGTGGAAACCGGTTCGGCCAAAAAAGCCAGTAAATTAGTAGTTTCTTTTGCTGTACAGAATAATATTAACCAGTACGAGAATGCTGATATATATATTATAGTAACACAACCCGACGGACGGATATTAGAGAACAATGATGTGTGGGAAAAATCTACCATCACCACCACCACAGGTGCAAGGCTCAGCTACACCCGGAAAGTAAGATTTGACTATCAGAAAGGAGAAACCAAGCGGCTGCTATTCTCTCTCAATGCAGATGAATACC
The DNA here is from genome assembly GCA_031422725.1 of Chitinophagaceae bacterium. Taxonomy (GTDB): domain Bacteria; phylum Bacteroidota; class Bacteroidia; order Chitinophagales; family Chitinophagaceae; genus JJ008. The sequence continues at coordinate 4,964 of JANPMI010000145.1, forward strand.
TCAAGGGCACTTATACTCTGCAGATTTACCACAATGGAAATATGATCGGGCAGGTAATGAAAGTGTTGGGTTGATTCCAGGGTTATACTACTCATCGTTTCCTTTTTTCGCCTTCGTTGGCATTACTCTGCCTTGTGCATAGGCTTCACCAACAAATGAATTTAATACCAATTAGATTAAACGCACATCTATGGATAGATGTCAGGCTGAGTTTATCGAAGCCTTATAATCACCCTTCGATAAACTCAGGGTGACAGTGTTATTTTAATCTAATTGGTATTATTTATTCCGATAATTCATAGCCGCAAAAAAGAAGGTCCTGCCAAAGCAGGACTTTTATACTTAAAACCCAATTTTCATTAATTATTAAAACAGGTTGTATCCATAGCTGAAGTAATACAAACCGCCTACAGAAGGACTGCCATAACCAGTACGCTGATATTGGTTACCCAGGTTGGTACCACCTACACGGAAAGTACTCTTGGTACCAGCAGGACGGTAAGTAATCTGTCCATCCCACCAGCCAAAGTATGGCAGGGTGCCTGTTACAAAAGTTCCTTCGTAGTAATTATTATCCTGCCATTTAAACACCACGTTGAACCCAATGTTTTTGCATACATTTTCATTCTTCAAACCAATATTGTAACGGTATTTAGGTGCATTAAAAAAAGAAATTACATCTTTTTCTAAATTTCTCAATTGATCAGAAAATACGTTACCATACAACACATACTTTTGCATCAACTGGTATTCAAGGCCAACAGCCCAGCCGTAGGATTTTACTTTGTTAGTAGAATTTTTTACATAAGAAAGGGTGTTGCTGCTAAAGGGAGAATACACTTCACCCTTAGCACCGGTTCTTGATTGCACCACGGCTTCGTTCACTAAGAAATCGTCATAAATACTGTAATAATAATAGGCATCAAGCAATAATTTTTTGCCGACAACCCCTTTATAGCCTATTTCAAACGATGTCACCGTTTCCGGTATTACTGGTTTGTAAACCGCTTTAACCAATCTTCCTGAGTCAGCAAAGGTTCCGTTTCTGTAACCAGTGCCATCAGTATTAAACACACTGGAAGCTATATAACCGGGAAGCGTAGAGTTTAGTTTGTAATAAGTTTGAAATTCAGGTAAACAGCCGATTAAGAAACTGCTGCCGCCGCCAAGCCGCAGACTTATATACTGGTTCTGGTTAGAAGGAAACCTGTAAGCGGTCTGGTAGGACAAGCGGATATTATTATCTTTTGCTACACGGATAACGGCTGTAAGGCGGGGAGTAAGTTTACCTTTGAAATTGGTTTGTTTGTCATAACGGGCAGAACCGCTTAATGTCAATACATCCTTCAGTAACTTTTTCTTTAACTGTACATATGCCCCATATTCATTTACCCTGATTATCTGAGTAGTATCAGAAAAAATAGTACCCTGTGAGTTCATCGCCCATTGCTTCCAGGATAATCCGGCAATAACTTCCACCTTATCTGAAAAACGGGCCATATCAGAAACATTAAATTGTGTTTCTGCAGCATAGAGGTCAGATTTATCAAGAAACTTAGCTCCAAAAGGTCTATTTACCGGTGTACTTTTAATTTTATTGGCTGCTGCATTAAATGCCGGCGTTCCGACCTGTAGCCTGTTAGTTTCTACCGCACGGCGGGCAATTCTGTGCAATGAATCATCACTAAGGATAATACCGGCATTGGCATTTAAACGCCTTGTTTGAGAAAATGTAGCAATATACGTAGGGAACCATGTTCCACTGGGATTATAAGATTCATTAAGGAAAGCACCCACTGCCCCGGAGATATAAGAATCACCGGCATTTTCCTGGGTGGTATAGCCACGAATCATCCAGTTCTTTGCTTTTACCTCGGCCTTATGCTGTGCCATTTTAAAATTACGGAGTGAATATCTTTCTGCACCAGTGTAAACAGTGGTACCTGTTCCAAAATAAGTATTTAGAGAAGCTTCTATTTTATCATTGATTTTGTAATGAACTCCCCCGGTAACTTTAACATTCAATGTATTATAATCAACAAGGTCCTGTTCAGCATACCCTGTTCTTGAAATATTGGCATTATGGAAATAATTGTTTTTCAGACCAATATAAAAAGGGATCATGGAATTAGTTGGTGTCGAAATAGGTGCGGATTGCAATGCAGTACGAAGTGCAAGTGGGAAACCAGGAAAGGTATAAAACCCGGCTATCTGGGTATTGGTTGGATAAACCGGATTGCCGATAGCTCCAAAATAGGTATCCAATAAACTTACAATATCTATTGTATTGCCTGATCCTGCTAAAATTCCACTTCTTGTCGAATTCTGTACCAAAAAAGCAAATCCATCCATATTGGCACTTGTCTCATCGCCATAAATATTTACACCATTAAAATTAGGATCGCTGCTGCGGTTGCCACCCACCACTTTGCTTAATACACCTATCTGTTGTTTGTTTCTGTAATCCTCAGCTTCCCAATCACTGCCCTTTAATAATTCTGCACCGATTTTAAAGGCAAGTTTGTTTTTAATAGCCTTTGCCCAACGGAAAGACCAGTTATAATAAGGTGCAGAGTTACGCTGCTTTTTATCCACATGCATGATGCCCTGCTTGATATTAAAACTGAGGCCCTGGTATTTAAAAGGATTTTTGCTGGTCATAAGCACCGTTCCATTCATACCACCTGAACCATACAATGCAGAAGATGCGCCTGCCAATATTTCAATGTTGTCCACATCAAGGTCTGTTAATCCTACAATACTGCTGACAGAAAAATTAAGACCGGGAGCCTGGTTATCCATGCCATCAATTAACTGGTTCAACCGGGTATTACCACTGCTTACAAAACCACGGGTTGTCACTGTACGGAAAGTTAAACTTGCTGTATGAACATCCACCCCTTTTTCATTGGTCATTGCTTCGTAGGCTGTTGGTGAAGCCGAAGCAAGTAATTTGGCACGGTTTAAACGTTCTACAGTAACAGGAGATTCTAATAATCTTTGTGGGGCACGGGCTGCTGCCACTACTACTTCCTGACCTAATGTTGAGTTTACTTTAAAATCAATGTTTAAAGGCTGTGTTGCGTCAGAAACAGTTACTTCCTGGCTTTCATAACCAATAGAAGAAAAAACAAGAACAACCGGGAGCTTGGTCACTTTTAGACTAAACGCACCATTCGAGTTTGTAAATGTACCCTTATCGGTACCTTTCACAAGAACTGAAACAGCGGGGACGTTTTCCTTGGTAGAGCCATTCGCAACAATGCCGGAAACCGTAACTGATTGGGCATTAGCATTAACTGAAAACAGGCAAGCAATCAGCCAGGCAGCTAAAAAGCTATAGCTTTTTCTCATAATAGGGAGATTTTAGTTTTGGAATTTGATGGAAAAATAAGCATTGTAAAGTTTATCTAAAAATTTAATTTTTAAGGGAAAAGAACAAAATGTTGAAATCTTGAGGCAGTCAGTATTGGCCGGGTTTTGCCCCCTTCTTATTTTCGGAATATGACTGACTTTTCTTTTCCAAATCAAACGGCCTTTTATAAAGGCAAAGTCCGCGATGTTTATAGTATTGGTGAGGATTGGCTGGTGATGATTGCTTCTGACCGCATCTCGGCATTTGATGTCATACTGCCCCGCCCTATTCCCGGTAAAGGACAAGTGCTGAACCAGATTGCTGCTTATATGCTGGAAGCTACAAAAGATATTTGTCCGAACTGGCTGGTGGATGTTCCCGCCCCGAATGTTTCGATAGGCAAAAGATGTGACCCTTTTAAAATTGAAATGGTGGTTAGAGGAAACCTGACCGGCCATGCCTGGAGGACTTATGCAGAAGGTAAAAGACTTATATGCGGTGTGCCTATGCCGGACGGAATGAAGGAAAATGATTACTTCCCCACCCCGGTCATCACTCCGAGTACCAAAGCATCCGAAGGACATGACGAAGATATTTCCGCTGAAGAAATTATTAATACCAGGTTAGCTACTGAAGATGAATGGAAATTGCTAACTGAATATGCCCTGAAACTTTTTGAAAGAGGAAAAGAAATTGCGGCGAAGCAGGGTTTAATTTTGGTTGATACCAAATATGAGTTTGGTAAAATTGGTGATACCATTTACCTGATGGACGAAATTCACACACCGGACAGCTCAAGATATTTTTATGCGGATGGATTTGAAGAAAGGCAACAAAAAGGCGAAAGACAAAAACAATTAAGTAAAGAGTTTGTAAGAGAATGGCTGATTGAAAATAATTTTATGGGCAAAGAAGGTCAGACTGTTCCCCCGATGAGTGATGAATGGGTGAGCACCATTTCAAAAAGATATATTGAGTTGTATGAGAAAGTAACCGGCTCCGCATTCAGCAGGGAGGTGCTGACAGATGGAGAAACCAGAGAACGGATCATCGCTTCATTAAAAAAAATATAAGTTGCAAAAAATATTATTCATCGGGGCGACCGGTATGCTGGGCAAACCAGTCGCCGCAGAATTGATAAAATCCGGATACGATGTATCCCTGCTGGCAAGAGACATAGTTAAAATGCAGCAATTATTTCCAAATTCTAAAATTATAAAAGGAGATGTTTTCGATAAAGCAAGTATAATCACAGCAATGAAAGGAATGGACGCTGTCTATTGCAATCTTTCTGTTGTACAAACTTCAAACGAAAAAGATCTGCAAACTGAAAGAGAAGGGCTTGACAATATTATACTGGCAGCAAAAGAAACCGGCATTAAACGCCTTGCTTATGTTTCTTCATTAGTGCATCTGTATGAGGGTATGAATGATTTTAGCTGGTGGGCCTTCCGTATTAAAAAGGAGGCTGTACAAAAAATAAAAGCAGCAGGTATCTCTTTTACTATCTTCTACCCTTCTGCTTTTATGGAAACATTTCCTTTTCAAATGCTACGGGGAAGTAAAATTGCCCTGCTGGGAACCTCCATCTTCCCCATGTGGTTTATTGCCGCTAAAGATTATGCAAGACAGGTGGCAAAATCATTTCAGACAGACAGTGATGAAAATAAAGAATATACTATCCAGGGTCCGGAAGCCTTTACATTCGATGAGGCTGCAAAAATTTTTGCCCGTAATTATACAAAAGCAAAATTGAAACCATTGAAAGTACCGGCTGGTTTGATGAAATTTCTTGGCAACTTCAGCCAGCGGTTAAACTATGGCTGGCATATTTGTGAAGCTCTTAACAAGTATCCGGAAAAATTTGAAAGCGAAATTACCTGGAAGGATTTAGGAATTCCCTCTGTGACACTTGTAGATTATGCAAAAGGTTTATAAATAAAAAAGTCACCGCATAACAATGTTCTATACGGTGACTTTTATTTTGAACTGATTTTACAGTTTCGTTGCTTTCTTAAATTCCCTTTTTTGTCCTTTGCCATAGAGAGGGCAATAGTAATCAAGAGCATCCTGGGCTTCTGTATAAGTTAACCAGTAATCAGTAACAGTACCGGTAAAAACATACCCCGAGGAATAATCATACATATCTTTTGTTCCCCGGCTGCTAAAGTTACCGTAGACAAGAGCTCCTTCATAAGGCTTAAAGGTTCCATAGGCCTGAACAACGGTGTAGCCATTATTGGTTTCTATCACATAGTAACTGCAATAACTGTCGCTGTAAACTACTTCTCCCCTTTCCTTGGAAAGCCAGTAATTTTCATTGTTGGGAGGCACCTGGTCCCTGACGCAGCTGCTTAAAATAAGTGCTGCACTGAATGCAATAGCTGATAAAGTAAATATTCTTTTCATGGCTTGAGTTTTTTAGGTTTAAAATTTTATTAGCCATACTAACAATGACAAGATTGTGCCAGATCATATTACCGTTGATTCAGGTTTTGTTAAAATCATTTGAAAAAGGGATATTCACTTTCTAAAATCACCGGCATGAGGTTTTTTCTTACTGTCTTGTCCTCTTGTATGTTCCTGCTCTGCGCTGCCCAGGAACATTATATGATAGTGGGTACTTACGACTCACCAAAAAGCAAAGGCATTTACGTTTATAGATTCAACAGTGAGGATGGTTCGGTGAAAGAAGTAAGTCATGTTAAAACTTCCAATCCTTCATTTCTGGCAATATCACAAAATGAAAAGTATGTATATGCGGTAAATGAAAATGCCGGCAGCACTGGTAAAGGTGGTAGCGTTACTTCTTTTTCATTTGACAGGAAAAGTGGGATTCTTACAAAAAAAAACAGCCAGTCATCCGAAGGAAACCATCCCTGCCATGTGGAAACAGATAAAACCGGAAAATGGGTGTTTGTATCTAATTACAGCAGTGGAAGTGTGTCAGTGCTTCCTGCAAATGCAGACGGAAGTATTGGCAGAGCCACAACAATTCAGCAGCATACCGGTTCCGGACCACACCAACGGCAAAAAGGACCACATACGCATGGTGCCATAATTTCTAATGATAACCGGCAGTTGTTTGTTACCGACCTCGGCATTGATAAAGTGATGATTTATTCCTTTGATGCTTCAACAGGAAAACTATCTTCTTCGGAGCAGCCTTTTGTTCAATTACTACCTGGCTCGGGGCCAAGGCTTTTTACTTTTCACCCCAACAACAAGTTTGCGTATGTAATTGAAGAGCTTACCGGAATGGTGAGTGTTTATAAATACAGGAACGGGAAACTGAAAGTAAAACAACGCATCAGTACCCTGTCTGCCGGTGATACAAGCTTTGCGGGCAGCGCAGATATTCATGTATCACCGGATGGAAAGTTTTTATATGCTTCCAACCGGGGCGATGTAAATACAATTGCGATTTACGGCATTAATAAAAAAGGAGAACTCACCTTAAAGAGCCATCAATCAACGCTGGGCAAAACACCCCGCAACTTCAGCATTGACCCATCCGGAAAGTTTTTATTATGTGAAAACCAGAACAGCGATGAAATTGTTATTTTTAAACGGGATGTTACCACAGGTTTGCTTACCGATAACGGAAACAGGGTGAGTGTTGGAAAGCCTGTCTGCATCAAATGGATTTCAACTAAATAAACTATATGGAAATAAAATCAGTCTTTCCCGCAACCATGCAAAAACCGAAAGCCCATTATTCACCCGCCGTTGTTCACAACGGAATTGTTTATGTAAGCGGACAGTTGCCATTAGATGCCAATGGCGAAGCACAATTGGGAAATATAGAAGAACAAACTGAGCTGTGCATGAAAAATATTGAAACGATTCTTAAAGCCGCTGGCAGTGATCTGAATCATATTTTAAAAGTAAGTGTGTTTATTGCTGATATTGGCAACTGGGCCAAATTCAATGAAACATTTGCAGCTATTATGGGTCATCACCGTCCTGCCAGGATAGTAGTACCCTGCAACCTGCTAAACCGCGGATGCGGAATTGAAATTGATTGCATTGCTTCACTGCCAGAACACATGAAATGAATATCACCAAAGAACAAATTGAGCAGGCACATGAAAGAATAAAACCTTTCATCCACCGGACACCGGTGCTTACATCAGCAACACTGAATCATATTTCAGGTGCAACACTTTTTTTTAAGTGTGAGAATTTTCAAAAGATCGGCGCCTTTAAAATCCGTGGAGCTATGAATGCGGTTTTATCACTGCCAAAAGATAAACTAGAGAACGGTATAGCTACTCACTCATCAGGAAATCATGCACAAGCTATTGCCTATGCTGCAAGACAGGTGGGCACAAAAGCATTTATTGTAATGCCCGATACTTCACCCAAAGTAAAAGTGGATGCCGTGAAAGGTTATGGTGCTGAAATAATATTTTGTGAACCTACTCAACTGGCAAGAGAAAATACTTTAAAACAAATTGTTGAGAAAACAGGTGCTGAATTTGTTCACCCTTATAATGATTACAGGGTGATTACCGGGCAGGCTACTGCTGCTAAAGAACTGATAGAAGAAATTCCGGGGCTTGATTGCATCATTGCTCCTGTTGGTGGTGGTGGTTTACTCAGCGGCACTTTACTAAGTGCCCATTATTTTTCACCCTCTACCATCGTTTATGCAGGTGAGCCTGAAGGCGCTGCCGATGCGGTTCTTTCTATTAAAAGCAATAAGATTGAATCGGCCCCGTATGTAAATACAATTGCAGACGGACTGCTGACCAAACTGGGGGATAAAACATTTCCGATCATCAAGGAACTGGTGAAAGATATTTATACCGTAACTGATGAAGAAATAATTGCTGCGCTGAAATTAGTGTATGAACGGATGAAAATAATTATAGAGCCCAGTTGTGCTGTTCCTCTGGCTGCCTTATTAAAACATAAAGAAAAAATTCAGGGAAAAAGAGTGGGAATAATACTTAGTGGCGGCAATGTGGATTTGGCAAAATTTGCAGAGTGGTTTAAATAAGGCTGTCATCCTGAGTTTATCGAAGGATGATTCAAAAAGCTTCAATACCCTTCGATAAACTCAGGGTGACAAACCTGACATCATCTTTTGCCCAGTTTTGATAATCTCGATTTTGCCTTATTAAAAACATTTCTTCCTTTATCAATGCCGCTGCGTAGTTTCTTTTGTTCCTCCTCTGGTAGATGAATAAAATCCAGGCATTCCTTACTACAGGTTCCTTCCATTTTTTTGTTGCAGGCATCACATTGAATAAATAAAAGATGACAGGCATCGTTTACACAATTAACATGAGCGTCGGCAGGTTTGCCGCACTGATGACAACAGGAAATAATTTCATCCGTCACCCTTTCCCCCAGCCGCTGGTCAAAAACAAAATTCTTTCCATGAAATTTATTTACCAACCCTTTTTCTTTCGCCTGGTTTACATAGTTGATAATGCCACCTTCGAGGTGAAATACATTTTTAAACCCATTGTGCAGCATATAAGCAGATGCTTTCTCACAACGGATACCGCCGGTGCAGTACATGATGATATTTTTCTCCTTATCCGCCTTCATCATATCCACTGCCATTGGCAATTGCTCCCGGAAAGTATCGCTGGGCACTTCAATTGCATTTTCAAAATGACCTACTTCATATTCATAGTGGTTACGCATATCAATAATAACGGTGCCGGGATCATTGGTTAGTTGGTTGAATTCTTCAGCATTTACATAGCTACCCCTGTTGGCCATGTCAAAAGCCGGATCATTAATTCCATCTGCCACTATCTTATTCCGCACTTTTATATCCAGCACATAAAAACTCTTCCCCTCGTCATCCACCGCAACATTAAATCGTATGCCATTTAATGGCTCAATTGAATATAAATATTGCCGGAACGAATCAAGATTGCCTGTTGGTAAACTTATCTGCGCATTTATGCCTTCATGGGCCAGGTATATCCTTCCCATCACACCGAGTTCTTTTAATTGTTTATACAATTCATCCCTGAAAACCGGTGGTTCTTCAATTTTAAAATAACAGTAAAACGAAATGGTAGTGCGGGGTGCAAAGTCGTTTAAAATAAGTTCTTTCAACTCCTTCCTGGAAATACGATTGTGTAATTGTGCCATGTCGTTAAATTTTATCCCGCCAATGACGGAACCCAATTGTCCCGCTTCAGGCGGGAGGCCAAATTTTAAAAGCATTGTAAAGGTAAGTCATGAGTGACATTATAGGTTACTCACAAGGAACACCAGAAAAAAAATAGCTATGCAACCGATTGTGATACAACATTGTAAATAATTCTGCAACAACCAAATGATTTCAATAAGTAGCAATATAACAAAAGCTATAGTTTGGATAGATTATTGTAGCACCCTTTTCAAATAACCAGCATTAGCTTAACCCCATAATAAACAATCAAATGATTTATTACATCAAAAAGATGGCCCCGTTGGCTTTGGCAGCCCTCATAATGGCTTCTTCCTGCTCAGAATCAAAAACCAATACAGAGGAAAAGACCGAAATAACCAGGATGGATTCCACCGCCAAAGCGTTGAAAGAAAATAAACAGAAACTGGAGGATCAAACAAAAAAAGTAGAAGAATCTCTTGAAAAACTGGACAAAGAATTTGAAACTATCAATTAAAAAAAATAGTATGAAAAAACACCTAACCTTGTTCGGCCTTGCTGTATTGTTAATTACTGCCGTGGTATTTACAGCCTTCACTCAACAGGAAAAAAATCAAAACAACCAAAAGGAAAAGCAACAAAAGAAAGAGAAAAAGCAGGATAAACCGGGTAACAATAATAATAACAACCAGGGAAAAGATAATAAGGAGCAACATCCAAACCAGGGAAATAATAATAACAGCAATAATGATAAGAATAATGGTAACGATAACAAGGGTAAGAATGATAATAGTATGAATAATGGCAATGATGATAAGGATTATGATTATAACTGGAACCGGGAAAACTTTAAAGACAGGCATAAAATAAAAAACCAGGACAAGGTTACCATTTGCCATAAGTTTAACAGGAATAATGAACCTGCTGTTACTATCAGGGTTTCTTCCAATGCGCTGAAAGCACATTTGAATCACGGGGATGTGAGGGGCGATTGCCCGGTAGTAAAAAGTGACCGTTACAGTGATAATTATTTAAGAGAAAGGAACAATTATTATAATAACGTACAAGAAAGCCAGGATCAGGTATCGTACAGCCGGTCAATATTGGATTATGCATTGGCGAGGCTTACCAACTCCCGTACCCAACTGGTTACCTTACAAAACAATAATATGCCGCAGGCTGATATAGAACGTAAACAGGCAACTGTGCTGGAATTGGAGCAAAATGTGTCATTACTGGAAACATTACTGGGCATAGCTGCCAATATGCTGGTTAATAAATTACAATAAAGGATAAGGTTGTTTTGTAACTGAATTCTGTAAACGTTCTGCATTTGCGAATGCGATGTGTTTCAATTTAAAGATTTGAACTTTTCCCGCTATTTTAAACTAACCGGCTTTCAGATAGTTATTTCTTCATTTCTAAGTTTTAAGCGCAGCTGCCAAACTTTTTAATTTACTTGGAATTTTGTCGAGAGGCAGAACAAAATCAACACAGCCTGAAGCCTGAGCACTGAGCGGCATGAAGTCAACTTCGGCAGACATGTCCTGAGTAAAAGTTTTTCCTCCATGTGCCTTGATGTGTTTGCAGCCTTCAGTACCATCGCCATCATACCCGGAAAGGATAATGGCGATTGCACGCATGCCCATTGCCTCTGCTAAAGAAACAAAAAATACATCTACCTGCTTGTTCCTGCCTGATCGTGGAGAGATTACTTTGAATCTATAGTTTTCAATAAGCAAATCTGAGTCCGGAGGAATAATATATACATGATTCGCAAGGATCGGCATCGCCATGGCAGCCACCATTACCGTCATTTTTGTATGACGTAACAGAATTTTAGTTAACTGACTAATGGCTGTGGGGTTCATGTGAGAAATAATGACAAAAGCCATACCTGTATCAGACGGCATTGCATCCAGAAGAGCCTTATAAGCGTTAAGTGCACCGGCTGATCCACCAATGCCAACAATTAATTTAGGGTGCAATGTTCCCTTCTCTACGGCAGGTCGCTTCCCTTTCTTTTCCATTAAACAACTTTATCTTGTTTGACTAATTTTTAATTTTCGAAATATTTTTACCAATCTTCTTTTCATTATTGGCTATCAGTGTAGATCCACCATCCATTGGCATCAATTTAATCCCATCATCACTTAAAATCAATTTATGCACATCACTGTCGTGGCCCGTGCCACGAGACTTAACAATGAAAAGTCCACGAATGCGTTTTTTGCTTACATCCTCTTCTAATTCCCTCACTACTATCCAGGTGTCTATTAATGAAGATACTCCAATTTCTCCGCTCGTATCATTTTGTGAAGCAGCAGAAACAAGGCTTGTGAAAAAGCTGGTGATGCCATTTGATTTTAAAAGATCAATCATGCGGGTAATCATTGACCGGATTTCACGTTGGTCACCCTCTCCAATGAGACTTGTCAGGGGATCTATGACAACTGCTTTTGGTTTAAATTCTGCAATGAGTTTATATAAATCGAGTAAATGCATTTCTAAACCAAAAAAAGAAGGCCTCGTAGACACGATCTTTAAGAGTCCTTTTTTTATCAATGGTTCAAAATGAATACCTATAGAACCCATATTTTGAATGAGTTGCCCCGCTGACTCTTCATAGGACAAGAAAAGACAGCGTTCTCCACGTTTACAACTTGCTACTGCGAATGCAGCAGCTAAGCTTGTTTTTCCGGTGCCTGCGGTACCTGAAGCAAGTACCGTACTGCCTTTGGTATAGCCTGGTTTACCCCCCCTGAACAATTTGTCTAACGATGGAATTCCGGTCGAAACTTTTTGAGCTGTACCTGGTTGATCAAGACCAGCCGAAGTGATGGGAATTACTGAAAGTCCATATTTATCAATTACGAAAGGATATTCATTTGTTCCATGTTTTGAGCCACGGTATTTAACTATCCGGATTCTGCGGATGGCAATTTGTTCATTAACCCTGTTATCCAGTAAAATGATGCAATCGGAAATGTACTGCTCCATTCCATGACGGGTATAAGTTTCCTGTACCGGCTCGCCGGTTACGATTGCAGTAACTTGTTTTTCTTTAAGCCACCTGAAAAGTCTTTTTATCTCTAAGCGAAGAATGCCGACATCTGTGATGCCGGCAAAAATAGATTCAATAGAATCTAAAACAACCCGTTTGGCACCAATGGAATCAATGGCATGTTCCAAACGAACGAATAGTCCTTCAAGGTTAAAGTCGGTTTCCTGAATATCTTTTCGCTCCAAAAGCACATGTTCTATCAAAATTTTTTTTCGTGAAACAAGCCCTGGTAAATCCAGGTTGAGAGAAGCCACGTCTGTATAAAGTTCATCTTCTGTCTCTTCAAAAGACATGAAGACGCCTGGCTCTTTGAATTTGATTGCACCATTGATTAAAAAATCAATCCCCAACAGGGTTTTTCCAGAGCCGGCACTTCCACTGACTAAAGTGGTTCTATTTTTCGGGAGCCCACCCTCCGTAATTTCGTCAAAGCCTTTGATACCAGTGGGGCACTTTTGTAATTGCTTATGATTAGAAGTGCTTTTTTTTGAAGTAGCTTTTTGCATACAAGATTCTTTTATTATACCGTTAAGATTAACAAATTAAAAGAAAGCAGGAAAAATTTTGGTTGGGCCTACTTGTTTATTGGTAAATAAAAAGCATCAATTCATATATGCCTTATAATAAACTACCATTAATACTTATGTAAGTTAACCTATTAGTTTAGCATTAACTGCCAGTAGTAATCTATTACTGGCATTTCATCACAATTTTTCTACTTATAATTGATTGAAAGTATTACTTCTCATTATCAAACCTGAAATTATCTAAAGCATTCATACTGTCGATTTTACTTGTTTGTTGATTATGTATAGGGTCGATGAATGTTTCCTTTGCGTTACACAGCATGACCGCTAACGGTTCAGGTATTGCCGAAAGCGGGGAATTTTTAGCCCTCCCCTTCAGTAGAAGTACAAATGTTCAAATTGCTGAATTCGGTATTTTTTTACGCAATGCCGATAATTCCTCATACCTACATAAAAAATAAACCCCTTCCTGAGGAACTTATGACCCATCTGCCCTTTAAACTGGAGATTGGTCATACAGGCATCGTAATTGCATTTATAAAAGGGAAACATCAAATTGTTTAATTTAAAAATCCTATTATGAAAAAGATATTTTTTCTAGCAATGCTCCTGGGTGCTGTTTGTATCGTAAAGGCACAGGATGTCATCGTTTACAAGACCCAAAGTTGGCCCGGCACCAATGTGCCTCCCTACATCATGACCAGTTTCGAAAAAGCTTATCCTGGTGTTACCATTATAGCATGGGAACCAGTGCAAACATACTGGCGGGCAAGTTATAACTGGGACAACAGGATCATTTATGCATTTTATGATGAAAGAGGGGTGAATTACAGGGCATCCTTACCGGTTATTCAGAATAGCGTACCCGAAGATGTGATAAGCACTGCGTTAAAAGTGTATGGACCGGTTGTCTATGCCATCGCCAAAATGAAAGCTGCCAATGGTACGGATGTATATAAAATACGTTTAATGGAAAATGGAACTACTAAAGTAGTATGGATGAATGCGGATGGTACGGCAGCGACTGATGTATTTAAAGCAAAAACAGATGCAGTCGTTGTGACCCCGGTTTCGCAATAATGATTCTCTTATAGAAGAATTTAAAACTCCTGTCAAAGCAGGAGTTTTATTATTTATAAACTAATAACGTCAGGCTGGATATGCAGCTGATAGACTAAGATGAGGATTTATTCGGAAACCTGCCTTGCGGCAGCCCCTGTTGTAAGCAGTACGTCTTTACCGTACTCTGTAAAAAAATCCTGCGAGTAGTATGCATATTCCATAAAGTATCGAAAATCTTAGTCCAGCAGGAATATAGTATTTCGGTCCATATAAAATGAAAAAGGTTAAAAACATTCCGAGGGAAGCGACTAAAAGAATGGCTGCTTTGAATTCGAGTGGATTCTTTAATTTTTTTTCTAAAACTGAAAATAGGAGAATGCAAATAAGCAAGGTTGGGATAGATAGTATAAACCCAAATAACATGGAGAAAAGGACAAAATAAAAGGTATCTGGATCTGCTTGTGAGGTTTTAAATGCCAATACTGCGGATAATAACATGAAAATTATGGGCGCCGTTATGATTGTTGTTAGCCAGACCCTGATAAGATAATCTCGGTTCATAAAAGTGATGTAGTATTGCCTACGAGGTATATATTGCCGAATATACGAACCTTCATAATTATTAGGGCCAGTCATCTCCCCTTCTTCCCCCCATCCTGCTAAACCCAATACGAAAACCATTTTGCCAGGGCTTACCATTCAGAAACGATTGTACAAAATCAACCCGGATCTGTTTGAAAATATTATCAAAGCCGGCAAATATTTCGTAATAGTTTTTAGAGCTATTAATATAAAATCCATTAGCACCCGCCACTAAATAAAGATTCAGTTTTCTTATACCCGGAATTTTATTGGTTAAAAAACCATTGAAGTTATGTTCGATATGTGCCAGTGCATAAAACCGGGAGATATTGCTGAACTGGTAAATGGGTAGTAATTGAAAACTATTAAGATATTCAGTGGCTAATGTTGAAACATTACCATTGAAATGATTGTAATCCGGGACCTGCACATTATTGCCCGTATCAATAAACCCACCCATACCGAGACGATAGCGGAACTTTCCCTGCAATTTGAAATTAATACCATCTGTAACAGCGAGTTTCCATTTGCTGAAACTTTCATCGCTGCCAAATACATTTTTAAACCCTTGTGTGTATTGCGCCGAAAAGACCGGGAACTTAGAACCAATATTGATTTTCCTGTCAGGCAATTCAATATACCTGGCGCCGGGTTGCCAGGTAAAACCAATCATTGCCATAAAAACCTGGTGACGTTTTATATTTTCTGCAATCAACTCATTGGGGTAATTGGGAGTGTACTCCCTGTTGGGTTTATCTCTCCATGTGTAGTCAGTAGTGTTATCAAGCGGCATCCTGTCCTGGTATTGAAAACCTGTAACAAACGAGAAACCATTTCCGATCCCTTTACGAAAACTTCCCCTTACATAAATGGCTTCATAACTTTTTATCCTGTTCTTTTCGCTTAACAGGGATGAAATGGTATTGCCTCTTTGCCCGATAGGACTGGTATTATTGAATTGAAAAACCCTTTTGCCCCCCGACAGGCTTATGGAAGTTGCATACTTCTTTCCGAAACTGTATCCAAGTGTAAGATGAGGATTGAAATGTTTGTTGGAAAAGCCATAACGAAGACTGGGAGCAATGGAAATACTCTTTCGGCCGGAGGAAGTGGTATCTAATTTTTTTGTCCAGGTAAATGCGGGATTAAACACCCATCCTTCTGCCGGATTAAAACTCACTTCTTCGAAAAGGGAGGGGAAACTGATGGATGTCCGCTTTCTTTCCGACTGAAATGTTTGTCCAAATAAAACAACATTAGCCAATGTTATCTTATTACGAATCTTCTCCAGCGAGTCAAGGTATTTTGGGTCTTTTCTCGCCAGTTCCAAACTATCTTTTCGTTTGTAATCTTTTTCTTCATCAGCCATCAGCGGAACAGGCCTTGCTTTTTCCCAATACTCAGCCGTTTTTTTATTAGAGCTATCTGTGTATTTTAAAATGGTGGTAGAAAAAGTCTTCTTATCAAATACCGGTTCAACATTGAAATCAGAATAAATATTCACAAAGCTTCCATAAGCATCAAACCCAAAAATTTTGACAGCCGGGTAAATAACCTGGCTGGAAATATACCAAACATCTTTATTTAATGGACGATACAATTGCTCAATCCGCAACGAATCTACCAGTTCCATTTGTGAAGCTTTGGTAAGCAGCAGCTGAACAGAATGAATCCGCCAGTCATCCGCTACAATATCAATATAACCGCTGAACAGCGGCTCATACTTTCTTTTAGGTATTACTTTAATATGAGCTATTTCCCGGCCATCTTCAAAATAAGTACCTTCTAATTTGTAGCGATAGAAATTCAGAGCACTTTCAGCAATTGGTGAAACAAACCCACGGGGATTCAGCCTGTCACCAATAAATACATTGTTAGTATAGAAAGAAAAAAAGTTTGGTGCACTCAATCCGAATCCATCGCTTTGTCCGCTTACTTTAGATGATATGACTTCAATTTTTTCCTTACCCGGCTTATTAACTGAATACTTAGAAACTGTTTCAGACAGGTACAGCATTTTCTGTTTACTGGTATCCCCGTCTTCAAAGTCCACTTTTCGTCCAAAAAATTTTTTGGGATAATTTCTCACCCGCATTTGTCCTTTGGTATAAACTTCACACTGAAATTTATCTAACTGGCTTTCGAAATAAGTCCTCTTCTTTATTGTATTACGGATGATCTGGTATGCAGGGTCTTCACCATTTTTTATAATTACTTCGGCGAGTGTCATTTCCTGCAGGGTGAGTATAAAATTCAGCTCTATATCATCATTGGTAACTGTAATTTTTCTTTCTTCTTTTTTATATCCTACATACTGGCAAACCAATGTGTATTGCCCGGGTTCTGGTTTCAATGAGTACCTGCCTTCGCTGTTGGCATTGGTGCCTTTATTATTTTCTTTGATAAAAACAGAAGCAAAGGGCAATGCTTTGCCATTGTTGTCTGTAACAACACCTTTTATTTTTTGAGAATAAGTTACTATTGAAAAAAGTGAGAAGGCAATGAAGAGTGTTTGTCTCATAAATACAGCGGAACTACAAGATAACTTTGGTAAATTGTTTTTAGTGTTACTCTTGCGGTTGTTTGGAAACATTTAACATCATTTATTGGAAGCACGGAGAAAGCTGCCGCTCATGGCTGCCATGCCGGCTACCAATCCACCAATAAAGCCTGTTACCAAAATAAGTAAAACAGCATTGCCACCTAATGGCAATACTGAAGCTATTTTCGTTGACAATACCCCATTATTTTTCATGTCAATCCACCAGGCAAGACCAGCCCATAAGAGAAAAACACCCAGCAAACCAGCCAAAAATGCTTTACCAGCTTTCTGGTGTACCAGCACTGCTACCAATAAGGATGTAATAGCCATGCACCACCAGGGAAGAAATAGTCCGCTGATAAATGCCAGTAACGCCGTGAGAATTATTGCAACAAAAAATTTCATACTGCTGATATTAGTTTTATAGTTTCAATTTGCAAATTGCCTATTGCTTATTGAATTTCATCACCCACTTTACATTTTTATCTGTTCTGTCGCCATCCCGCATAAACCAAAGCTTGTTGTATTTGCCATTCACCCAGTTGTCAATATAATCATCATAATATTTGCTGCCGGGGTTGCCGCTTTGTCCTCCGGGATATACACCATAGGCTTCGGTTGGTGTGGTCATCTGTACCACCATCCGCCAGCTGGGGCCATGGCTGTGAGTAACGGCATTTATTATATTACCATTACCACCCACATTTAATCCCGGTCTGGAAAAACCTTTCAAATCTTTTATCAAATGATAAACTGTTGGTTTTTTAAATTTTGCCCATCCCAACTTTCCTGCTGCCTCCTCTTTTTCCAAACCAACAGAAGCTTTTTTAAGGGCAGTAGTAACAATATCGAACAGTGATTCCCTTTGAGTAGTATTGATGTCGTCAATAAATTTCATTGCAGAATCTTTTTTCAGCAATTCCATCGTTGTTTGTTCCGATGGCCAATGAGATAAAGAATTTGATTTTGACAGTTCATCTTTCCAGATACCAAACATCAAACTATCCATCCAGCATTGATAAACTGTTTGTCCTTTTGAATCCGGCGAAGCCATCAAATCCCAATTCTTCACCAAATCAAGATACTTTTTCTCAGTAGCATTTAATTCATTTTCCTTTACATATTGCAAAAGGGTGCTTCTTACATCTTCCGCCATCGTATTAAAATAATTTTGCTGCAACTGCATCATATCACCAGGTGTAATGCCGGACATTCCGGACAACTTTCTCTCAATGGTAATTCCCCTAGCGGTAATATAGCTGCCGGGAATAAAATAAGGATACGATGAATCAACCGGCCGCTGATTAGCACTTTCTAAAAAACCCCTTTCCGGATTTTTGCTGTGCGGATTTTCAGCCTGCGGAATAAATCCCTGCCACAAATAGTTACTGTCCTCTCCGGGCATTACATAAAGCCCCTGCCTGTCCCATCGTGCCGGAAATTTTCCCTGCTGCCAGATAGCAATATCTCCTGTTTTGGATGCAAAGACAAAATTTTGCCCGGGACACACAAAGGTTTTGATAGCAGCTTCATACTCATCATAATTTTTTGCCCTGTTCAAATTATAAAAGGTAGCAGCTTCATTGCTTGCATCATGCGCCACCCAGCGAACAGCAAGGTTTCTTTTATTGGATAACTCATTGGAAAAACTTTCATCAAACATCACAGGGCCGAAAATGGTATAGGCAACCGTATCAATAATATCTTTTCCTCCTTTTACTTTTATTATTTCTGCTTTACGAATTGTTTTTTCCCATTTCCCATTAAACCAATACTCCTCTTTTGTTTTGTCTTTGAATTTTATCTCATAATAATCTTTCACATCCCTTTGTGCATTGGTAACTCCCCAGGCGATGCTGTCGTTGAATCCGATAATAATAAAAGGGCTGCCGGGCAGGGACACACCATAAGTGTTGCTGGTGGGTGTTTGCAATTGCATTTCGTACCAGATAGAAGGGAGTGATAATTCCAAATGCGGGTCATTGCATAAAATAGGCGCACCACTTTGCGTTTTACTACCGGCCACTACCCAGTTATTACTTCCGTTATTTATATCAGGTTTTGAAATTTCATGTGTACTGACAGTTTCCTTATTTCCAAAATATAAAGAGTCGGCAGTAATTGGCTTAATGGGAACAAGACCGGGTTTTTCAAACAATGTTCCTTTGGGCACTATTGGCTCTAATGAATCGGGCACCTGCGGGTACATCATTTTTAATTCATCCGGAATAAAAACAGCTTTCGCATTGGTATTGGCCAGGTCGTTTTCTGTGCCTGACGAAAGCATCTTTGCCATCATCTTTAATAATAAAGCGGTGCGGAGATTTGTCCACTTCTCCGGTTTAATATCCAGCAGTTTGTATTCAACAGGTATTTCACTTTCTTTGAGCGAATTGATATAGGCATTTACGCCATTGGTGTAAGCATCAAACATTGCTTTCGATTGCGGGTCTTTATCCACTTCCTTCATCGCATTTTCGGCAGCATACACCATTCCCAGCCTTCGTTGCTCCTTATCAAAATTGATAGCTTTCTTACCCGCAATTTCACTGGCACGGCCTGCAGCAGCTTTGGTTTGCAAATCCATCTGGAACAAACGAAATTTTGCATGCAGGTATCCCTGGATAAAATAAAGGTCTTCGTCATTTTCTGCAAATACATGCGGCACCAATCTTTCATCAACATATACGTCTGCCTTGCCTTTTAAATTTGGAAAGGACAAGTCGGCATCAAAACCGGCAGATGAGGCTTCAGCATTTTGCCAAAAACCATGCTGCGGACTTAAAAATTTTCCGGCAGGCATAGGCAATGGCCCGAG
>JANPMI010000146.1:0-3582 GCA_031422725.1 Chitinophagaceae bacterium
GTCCTGGTGCCTCGTGACGAGGACGTTGCCCGCTCCGATGCCCGTTAGCCCTTCGAGCGCCGCCTGGATCTGGGCCACGGTCGTCGCACCCGTCAACTGACCGGTCAGCTGGATCACAAATACCCTACAGGGGTTTGGTGAACGACACAGTTCAGGACATTTTAGGAGGACTTCGTTCTGCCTGTACTTATGTAGGAGCAAAAACCTTAAAGGAACTCAGTAAACGAACCACATTTATCCGGGTAGCGGAACAGCACAATGAATGGTTTTCTGAATAGTTGTTTGTTTTGCTACTACTCCATCACTCCTTAACTAAAATCCCTTCATCGGCTGATCAGGTTCTTTCAATAAATATTGATTAATGAATTGAATAGAGGCATAGCGAAGAAAGTCCGTATTATTCTTTTTACTGAACCCATGCCCTTCATCCTTTGCTTCGAGGTACCAGATAACACCTTTGTTATCTTTTATTTTTTCCGGCCATTTGAATTGCCTGGCTGCCTGCTGATATCATTCATCTAAAAAGTAAATACAACGATGCTTAAACATTTTTTTTCTTCCATTCATTATAAGCTTTCAAAATTTCTTCTGCATCAGAAAATTTTGTTTTATCATCGACCGTTTTTAAAAACTCTTCTTCGAGGCTCAGGTATTTCATCAAAAAATTCTTGAGTTTTTTACTATCCCCGGGTTTTTCGGGTGATACTTCCACAAAACCCAGGTCAGGGTTTTTGATAAATAGCTCCACGCCATAAGGCGTTGACCTGGTCAGGTTTATTGTTGGCTTTGCCATCATACCAGCCATGTATTTAAAATAATCCTTGTAAATAAGTAATGCACCTTCATATGCCCGGTGTATAAAAAGCCGGAGGTTGTTTATCTTTCTTTCCCCCATCCCCTGATTTTTTTTCCATGCATTCTTTGGCATATCCAGCACTTCAAAATGATACCAGGTATTTTCGTAGAGGAAACCATAGCCGGCAATATCACCAGCTCTCATTTTTTTGGCTTTGGCACCAGCTTCAGTAAGCTGGATGGTATGCTCCATTTCTCCCAGATCCAACTCTTTTTTACCGGCTACTTTTTTCAATTCCACATCTATCATACCCCGTAAGGTATCTCCGGTATTATTTATTATGTATCCTTCCTGGTCTGAAGCAGTGGCGGAAATGATTATTCCAAAATAGAAAATAATCAGTGCTAACAATCGCATAGGTGTTTATTTTAATTACATCAGAAAAGTTATTAAATTTTCTCTTTATACCCTATTTTTTTTACCCACCTGCATTTTGCAGACCGCCGTAACTACAGCTTCCATGAGGCAGACCGATAATTGCAATTAAACCACTACCGGCGTTCCTGATTTAGTCTTACAAATTGGCTTAACCAGCCTGAAGTTTTACATTTAACTTCACACTCATTCGCCAACTTTAATGATATGAAAAAAATCGTCTTGTTGCTTTTATTACCTCTTTCTGTTTTCTCACAATCTCCCGGAAAAGAAATAGAAGAAACAATTAAAAAAGTAGAAACGTCCCTGGCACCCCGGATCATTTATGGCGATACTATTCCCCGCTGGAGCATCGAAGACAGAATGAATCATTCCAGGGCCAAGGGATTAAGTATTGCCGTTATCCGGGATTATAAAATAGAATGGGCCAAAGGATATGGTTGGGCTGATGAAGCAGCCCAAAGAAAAGTAAACACTTCCACCAGGTTCCAGGCTGCTTCCATCAGCAAAAGTCTGAACAGTTTAGGTATTTTGAAATTGGCAGAACAAGGCAAACTGGACCCTGAAGCAGATATCAATGATTATTTCACCACCTGGAAGTTTCCTTATGATAGTCTTTCAAAAAATAAAAAGATAACCACACATAATTTACTTAGCCATACTGCAGGGTTAGGCATTCATGGTTTCCCGGGTTATAAACGCAGCGATGCACTGCCAACTGTTCAGCAAATACTGGATGGTGAAAAACCAACTAATACAAAAGCAGTTCGTTCCTTATTTGAGCCGGGAAAACAATTTAAATACTCAGGAGGCGGAACCACTGTTACGCAATTATTACTTACCACTATCACTGGCAAAAAATATGCTGATTATATGCAGGAGGAAGTATTAAAGCCATTGGGAATGACAAACAGTTCTTACCAGCAACCTCCTTCCGATACCACAAATTTAGCAACCGGTTATTATCAAAGCGGCAACCCGGTAAAAGGCAAGTACCATGTTTATCCTGAGCAGGCTGCTGCCGGGTTATGGACAACACCTACTGACCTGGCAAAATACATTATCGAATGCCAGCTTGCGTTAGAAGGCCGGTCGCATAAAGTATTGTCTCCCGCCATGATGAAAAAAAGGTTAACTCCCTACATTGATACTGCCGCTGCCCTGGGTGTATTTATTGAAAACAGGGGTGGCACAAAATTCTTTACGCATAACGGGGGCAATGAAGCTTTTCTTTGCACCTCTTTTGGAAGTATGAACGGTGGTAATGGTGTAGTCATCATGATCAACGGAGAAGACTTCGGCGTTATCTCCGAATTGCTTAACAGTGTGGCGCAGGTGTATGACTGGAAGGGGTTTTACAAACCAGAATTCAGAAAACTGGTAACCGTACCCGCAGATACCTTACAACTTTATGCTGGCAATTACCTGATGATGAAAGATACACTTACAATAAAGTTTTGCGGCACTGAGCTTTGCCTGCAACAAAACGGGGAGCCGGAAACCGGGTACAAAATGATGTTCAGTGATTATAATAGTTTCAACATTAGCGAAGAACCCAGCGTCAATTTTAAAATGATTCGTAATGCGGCCGGAAAAATAGAAGCCATGGAATTAAAACAAAACGGAGGCACACTCCGTCTGCCAAAATTGAATTAAGTAACGGCCTTATATGCCAACAATAGAATAACGTTTGTAAATTTATTTTTTACTACGTAATATGATTATTGTCGCCACTGAATTACATGTACGCAGTTTCTGGCATTTTTTTGAATTTGCAGTGTTATCTGTCCGTTCAATGAAACAGGCAAAAAAATCAGCAGGCTGTATTTACGCCACAGCAACTAATAAGGGCTGGAGGATTGGCTATACCCTGACAACATGGGAGAATGAAGAAGTGATGCTGCAATTTCGAAACATCGGGGCACACAAAGAAGCTATGAAAAAAATCAGGAAGCTTTCGCACCAATATAAAACACTGCGGTGGGAAAGTGACAAGCCGGCAAACTGGCAAGAAGCAAAATCCCGTCTTGCTGAAACTGACTTTAAAGTTTTAAAATAAAATGCCTTCTGATACGAAACGGCAGTATAAAAATTTAATAAAACTATTTTGTACAAAATGATTTCAGTTGTACGAAGTCGTTGTATAAATGGTTAAGTTCTTCAACGGGCATATTGCACTTAAGACGGATAAAGGCAACTGATCCTTCATCCGTATTAAATTTGATCCAGTTTGATGGCGCATGTGATTTTCTATCGCAGTAATCCAATTCAATTCCATTTATTTCATCCGGTTTGCCAGGATGCAATTTCAATAAGTCAAACATGTTGAAATTGAAATAGAATGTTTCTTT
>JANPMI010000147.1:0-22348 GCA_031422725.1 Chitinophagaceae bacterium
CACTATATTGAATGCAGATGATGATCTAGTATTTGCCATGAGAAAAGAGTTGAAATGCAATATTGCCTTGTTCAGCATGGATGAAACCAACCCGAGAATAAAAAAACACTGCGAAGGAAATGGATTGGCTTGTATATATGAAAATGGATATGTCACCATTATGAAGGGCAACTGGAAGATAAGAGTACTGCCAGCGAGAAACATTCCATTAACCTATGAAGGAAAAGCAATACATAACATTAATAATTGTTTGCCAGCGGTAATGGCAGCTTACCTGTTCCGTGATATCACCATCGAAGATATCCGTTCAGGTTTGCAAACATTTATTCCCAGTGAAAGCCTGACACCCGGCAGGTTGAATTTTTTCCATTTTAAAAATTTTACCATGCTGGCCGACTTTGCACACAATCCGCATGGCCTGAAATTGCTCTGTGATTTTGTGAGCAAATTGGATTACCCGGTAAAAATTGGCGTTATCAGCGGCACCGGCGACAGGAGAGATGAAGACATCCGGGAACTGGGAGAAATATCAGCACAATTTTTTGATGAAATAATTATCCGCTGCGATAAAAACCTGCGGGGAAGAACTGCTGATGAAATCATTGATTTGCTGCAGCAGGGTATTCGTAAAGTAAATCCTGATTTGCCGACTGTCACCATCCCTAATGAAGACAAGGCCCTGGATTATATTTATGAAAACCACCGGCCAGGAGCTTTATACACCATTATGTGTGATGTGGTAGCGAGGGCATTGGACAAAATCAGGGAATTAAAGGAACGGGAAGAAAAAGAAAGCATTGCCGCTTCTCTACCAGCATAATTTCTTTTAAAAACCATTTGGGAAGAAGGTATTCAAGCCTTATTTTTGCAATCCCAATTAAAGAATTGACACTTCGATAAACTCAGTGCAGATTGACCTATGGTGTAATGGTAACACAACTGATTTTGGTTCAGTCGTTTATGGTTCGAATCCATATAGGTCAACAAAAACCCTGCTAACCGGCAGGGTTTTTCAATTTTACCAGGCATTCAGCCAAACTATTCTGCCAATTCTTCAACCTGATACCGTAAACCTGCTGAATTTTTGTTTTATCCAGTGCTGAATACGCAGGTCTTTTCGCCGGAGTTGGATATTGGGAAGAGGCAAGAGGATTTATTTTACAGTTACTTCCTCTAATATCTTTTATAGCCTCAGCAAAATCATACCAACTGATTATGCCTTCGTTACTGAAATTAAAAATACCGGGTTGCCATTGTTCTGAAGCAATGATTTGCATAATCACTTCTGCCAGATCAGCTGCATAAGTAGGCGAGCCAACCTGGTCACTCACCACATTTATTTCTTCTTTCTCCTGTAAGAGTTTCAGCATGGTCTTCACAAAATTTTTCCCAAACTCAGAGTACACCCAGGAGGTGCGGATGATAATAGAATCGGGGTTCAACTGCAAAGCCTGTTTCTCTCCTTCTAATTTAGATGCTCCGTAAACACTTTGCGGATTGGTTGGTGAATCTTCCCTGTAAGGAACAGTTGCTGTTCCGTCAAAAACATAATCAGTAGAAATATGAATAAACTTTGTGTGATATTCTTTACATGCAGCAGCCAGTATTCCCACTGCATCACCATTTACACTGAAGGCTAAATCTTTTTCCTGCTCGGCTCTGTCAACCGCTGTGTATGCTGCACAATTGATTACATATTGGGGATGATAATTTTTTAAAAATTTATTCACCGCTTCAGGATCATTAAGAGGCAAATCTTCTCTGAGGAGAAATTTAAAATCAAATCGGGGAAATGATGGAACAATTTGTTGAAGTTCTTTTCCTAATTGCCCGTTAGAACCGGTGACCAATATTTTTTGTTTCATGCGCATCAGCTTTCAAATACAAAGCTGTTATTGCAATGTGCCAGCGCAGGGAGTTCTTTATCTTTATCTGAAACGATTGCTTTCTTAGCAGGTATCTGCCAGTCAATATTCAATTCTGCGTCATTATAAATAATTCCTGCTTCGTTTTCCTTGTTATAAAAAACATCGCATTTATACATCACTTCTGCTTTTTTGCTGAGCACAGAAAAACCATGTGCAAAACCTGCGGGAATAAACAGTTGTTTTTTATTTTTTGCCGACATCTGAACAGAAAAGGGTTTTCCATAAGTTGGGGAGTCTTTACGAATGTCCACTACCACATCTAAAATCTTTCCCTTTAATACACGGATTAATTTTGATTGAGCAAATGGTGGCAACTGGTAATGCAGCCCCCGTATCACACCATACGTTGAAGAGGATTGATTATCCTGCACCCAACGTATATTAATTCCTTCCTGCCGGAAAATATTTTCATTGTATGATTCAAAGAAATAGCCCCGGTCATCTTCGAACACTTTAGGTTCAAAAATCAGCAGGCCCGGTATATCAGTTTTAGTAAATGGCATATTATAAACTCCAGTAAGTCCTGTTAGTAATACGGTTACGGTAAATTCCTTTCAGATCGGCAACCATCCCGTGAGATTTAGTGATACCCGAAAAATAATCATCATCAAGTTCCTTATACTCATTATGCGGAACAGTTATAATTACTGCATCATAATCAGTTCCGGCCTTTTCAACCAGCCCAAAACCATATTCATGATGCAGCTCATCCGAATCAGCATGAGGGTCTTCTACCTCCACATTTACATAGTATGATTTAAGAGCTTTTACCACATCAGCTACTTTGGAATTGCGGATGTCACTTACATTCTCCTTGAACGTGGCTCCTTTTATCAGCACTTTCGCCGACTTTACATCTCCTGAATTTTTAATAATATGCTGGACCACCTTTTTAGCAACATACTTGGCCATGTTATCATTAATATTCCGGCCAGCTAAAATTACTTCCGCATCATAGCCGAGTTCATTCGCTTTATAAGTAAGATAATATGGATCAACACCGATACAATGTCCACCCACAAGACCAGGTTGAAATTTCAAAAAATTCCATTTGGTACCTGCCGCTTCCAGTACTTCAAATGTATTGATACCCATCATATCAAAAATGATAGATAACTCATTCATCAATGCAATATTCAAATCCCTTTGTGTATTCTCGATAATCTTCGCTGCTTCTGCTACTTTAATGCAGGAGGCTTTGTGCACACCGGCTGTTACTACCAGTTCATAGGTTTTAGCAATTTCTTCCAGTGATGCAGCATCGCAACCGGAGACCACTTTAATAATGGAAGCCAGTGTATGATTTTTATCTCCCGGATTAATTCTTTCCGGAGAATAACCCGATTTAAAATCTGTTATATTTTTTAGCCCCGATAGCTTTTCAATTACCGGTAAACAATCCTCCTCCGTGCAACCGGGATACACAGTTGATTCGAAAATTACATAATCTCCCTTCTTTATCACTTTGCCAATAGTTTCCGATGCTTTTTTTACCGGCACAAGGTCAGGCACATTATGATCATCTACGGGAGTAGGGACCGCCACGATAAAAAATTTTGCTTCTCTTAATACATCTAATGAATCAGTAAAAGTTATATCGCAACCTTCAAAAGCTGCCGCATCCAGTTCTTTGCTGGGATCAATACCCTGCTTCATCATTTCAATCCGCTTTGCACTGATGTCAAATCCAATTACGGATATTTTACGGGCAAATTCCAGCGCAATGGGTAATCCAACATATCCCAATCCTATTACCGCCAGTTTAGCTTTCTTATCAACTAATTCTTTATACATCTTATTGTTTGTAATTTTTTTACTTCCGGCTAATAAATTCCTTGGGTTGTTTATTTAATTCGTCCGCCGGTAAAGATTTAAAATAATCGTAAGTAAGTTTTAATCCTTCTTTCCGGTTCACTTTTGGCTCCCAGCCCAAAATGCTTTTTGCTTTAGTAATGTCAGGCCGCCGTTGCTTTGGATCATCCACCGGCAATGGTTTGTAAATTATCTTTACTTTATTACCTGTCAGGGACAATATTTCTTCGGCAAATTCTTTTAATGAAATTTCATTCGGATTGCCAATATTAACAGGCAGGTGATAATCACTTAGCAGCAACCGGTAAATGCCATCAATCAAATCATCTGCATAACAAAAGCTTCTTGTTTGTGATCCATCACCAAACACCGTAAGATCTTCTCCCCGCAATGCCTGCCCGATAAATGCCGGTAAAGCTCTTCCGTCATTCAGCCGCATCCGGGGACCGTATGTATTAAATATGCGGACGATCCTGGTATCAACTGCATGAAAAGTATGATAGGCCATAGTGATGGACTCCATGTATCGTTTTGCTTCATCATACACACCTCTTGGCCCAACCGGGTTTACATTGCCCCAGTATTCCTCTGTTTGCGGATGCACTAACGGGTCACCATATACCTCACTTGTTGAAGCCACCAGCATTCTTGCATTCTTTGCTTTCGCTAATCCCAAACAATTATGAGTTCCCATAGCCCCCACCTTCAATGTCTGGATAGGAATTTTTAAATAATCTATCGGGCTGGCGGGTGATGCAAAGTGCATGATGTAGTCCAGCTGACCGGGAATATGAATAAATTTGGTTACATCATGATGATAAAATTCAAACTGTTCGAGTTTGAAAAGGTGTTCAATATTTTTCAGATCACCTGTAATCAGGTTGTCCATGGCGAAGACATGAAAACCTTCTTTAATAAACCGGTCGCATAAATGTGATCCTAAAAAACCAGCAGCGCCGGTGATAAGTACTTTTTTTCGTTGCATGCTGTATTTAATTTACGGTGGCCCTTCCTACACTTTCATAATGGAAACCAAGTTCTTTTATAGTGGCAAGGTCAAACAGGTTGCGGCCATCGAAGATAGCTTTGTTTTTCAGGCTATCGGCTACCCTGTCAAAATCAGGAGTTCTGAATTCATTCCATTCCGTTGCTATAATCAATGCGTCGGCATCTTTCAGGGTATCATATTGGTTTTCTGCATAGTCAATCTTATTGCCAATCTCTTCTTTTACATTCTTCATAGCTTCCGGGTCGAAAGCACAAACAGTGGCTCCTTCTTTTGTCAGCGCCTCAATCATGTACAAAGCCGGTGCTTCCCTGATATCATCTGTATTAGGCTTGAAGGCCAATCCCCATAAGGCAAATCTTTTTCCTTTCAGATTGTTGTTGAAATATTTTTTTATACCGGGAATAAGATGAAGCTTCTGTTCTTCATTTACTTTCATTACCGCATTCAGTATTTCAAAATTATAGTTTACTGCTGAAGAGGATTGTACCAGGGCCTGTACATCTTTGGGAAAACAGCTGCCGCCATACCCAATACCCGGAAACAAAAAACGTTTTCCAATTCTTTCATCACTGCCAATGCCCCGGCGAACCATATCCACATCAGCACCCAGTTTTTCGCAAAGACGGGCAATCTCATTCATAAAAGAGATCTTAACAGCAAGAAATGAATTGGCTGCATATTTTGTTAACTCAGCAGAACGTTCGTCCATGTATATTACCGGGTTGCCCTGCCGTACAAAGGGGGCATATAAATCACCCATCAGCTTTTTAGCTTTGTCAGAGGCAGTACCTATCACAACTCTGTCAGGTTTCATAAAATCATCTACTGCCACTCCTTCCCGTAAAAACTCAGGATTACTTACTACATCAAAATCAACTTTAGCATTTTTAGCAATCGCCTCCTGCACTTTTTCAGAAGTTCCTACAGGTACGGTGCTTTTATCAACAATTACTTTGTAATCAGTCATTATTTTCCCCAGATCATCGGCAACCCCCAAAATATATTTAAGATCGGCAGAGCCATCTTCTCCTGGAGGAGTGGGTAAAGCAAGAAAAATTATAGCCGCCTCTTTTATTCCTTCAGCCAGGTTGGTAGTAAAATGCAACCGTCCTTCCTTCAGGTTCCGGAGGAATAATTTCTCAAGACCAGGCTCATAAATAGTTATCTCTCCATTTTTTAATTTGTCCACTTTATTTACATCAATATCAACACAGGTTACATTATTACCTGTTTCTGCAAAACAAGTGCCTGTTACTAAACCAACATAGCCTGTCCCAACGACTGCAATTTTCATGATAGGATTTATTTATTTATATATGCTAAAACTTTTGACGTTATAAAACTTAATTGTTCTTCATCCAATTCAGTGTGAATGGGCAAAGAAATTACTCTTTCCGTTAACCAGTCCGTCACTGGCATAAACTGCGAAGCAACATTAAACTGTTTAAACATTTTTTGTTTATGCCCGGGCACAGGATAATAAATCATAGCGGGGATTGCATGTTCAGCTAAAAATTGTTTCAGCCCGTTGCGATCAACACCTTCGAGAATTAATGTGTATTGATGAAAAACATGATTGGAATAAGCAGCCCTGTAAGGTGTTTTTATTTTGGGGTGACCGGCAAATGCTTTATCATAATAATCAGCGGCCTTTTGTCTTGCCGCAGCATATTCATCCAGGTGTTTTAGTTTTATATCAAGAATGGCTGCCTGAATAGAATCAAGCCGGCTGTTGCATCCCACCACATCATGATAATACTGTTTGCTCTGCCCATGATTGGCAATCATTTTCATCTTGCCCGCCAATTCATCATCGTTGGTGAAAATGGCCCCGCCATCACCAAAAGCCCCTAAATTTTTAGAAGGATAGAACGAAGTGGAACCAATATCACCGATGCTTCCTGTTTTCTTTTTTGTTCCGTTAGAAAATATATAATCACAACCGGTAGCCTGTGCATTATCTTCTATCACAAACAGGTTGTGTTTTTTTGCAATAGCCATGATTTCTTCCATCGCTGCCGCATGGCCATAAAGATGAACCGGAACGATAGCTTTTGTTTTAGAGGTTATAGCTTTTTCAATTGCCGCCGGGTCAATACAAAAAGTTTGAGCATCCACTTCCACAAATACCGGTGTCAGTTTTAATAAAGCAATTACTTCTGTCGTTGCTATATAGGTAAAAGAAGGGGTGATTACCTCATCCCCAGGTTGCAGTCCCAACGCCATCATGGCAATCTGCAAGGCATCTGTTCCGTTGGCGCAGGGGATGGTTTGCTTAACCCCCTGGTAAAAAGAAAGATTAGCTGCAAAATCCTGTACTGGTTTGCCGTTAATAAAAGCAGAACTTTCCATTACATCCAGTACGGCCTTATCCACTTCGGGTTTTATTTTATAATACTGTGTCTTTGTATCCACCATCTGGATTTGTCGCATCTGGTCTGTTTAGCTTTAAAAGAGCCGCAAAAATAGTAAAATACAGGTAGTTTACCCGATTGCTTTTACATTTGCTCCTTATTTATAACCAACACGTTGTCCATTTTTTTCTACAATATTTTTCTGTGGTTTTTTAAAGCAGGTACTCATGTGGCTTCTATATTCAACCCCAAAGCAAAAAAATGGCTGCGGGGAAGAAAAAATATTTTTGAAGCACTGGAAAAGGCCATTCCTGCCGGGGAACAGATCATCTGGATACATTGTGCTTCACTCGGAGAGTTTGAACAGGGAAGACCGGTAATTGAAAAACTAAAAGCACAATACCCAAAGCACAGAATATTGCTGACTTTCTTTTCCCCCTCCGGTTATGAAGTACAAAAAATTTACAAAGGTGCTGACTGGGTTTTCTATTTGCCAATGGACGGCCCCCGTAATGCGAAAAGGTTCCTGGAGATAGTCCATCCTTCCTTAGTCATTTTTGTAAAGTATGAATTCTGGTATTACTATCTGAAGAAAATAAAATACAGGAACATCCCGCTGCTGCTGATCTCTGCATTGTTTAGAAAAGACATGTCTTTCTTTAAATGGTATGGGGGGCTACAGCGAAAAATGCTTTCCCGGTTTGACCATTTGTTTGTTCAAAACCAGGAATCAAAAAAATTGGTGGATGAAATTGGTTTATCGGAAATCTGTTCTGTTTCCGGAGATACACGGTTTGACAGGGTAATTGAAATTGCAGGAAAATTTGAACCAATTGCTGCTATTGAACAATTTATTGGCAATAATAAAGCTATTGTAGCCGGCAGCACCTGGCCGGAAGATGAAGAAGCATTGCAAAAAGCATTTTCTATAATTAACGACCCTTCATTAAAGTTGATTATTGCACCGCATGAGATTAACGAAAAACATCTTACTGATATAGAATCCTTATTCCCAGGTTCAGTCAGGTTCTCCAGACTCGAAACCCGAAACCAAAAACCCGAAACCTGTCTCATCATTGACAACATCGGGTTGCTTTCCCGCCTTTACCACTATGCACATATCACTTATATTGGCGGTGGATTAAGAACTATGGGAGTACATAATGTGCTGGAAGCGGCTGTGTATAACAAGCCTGTTCTGTTCGGTTCATTTTATCATAAATACACAGAGGCTGTGGGACTTGTAAAATCAGGAGGAGGGATGCCTTTTTATAATGAAAAAAGAGATGGTGCTATGTTAAAGGAGCTGATAGAAGCCTTATTGAGCAATAAGGAAGAATATAATCATATCAGTAAGGCCGCAGGAGATTTTGTCCGGTCAAACAAAGGAGCCACACAAAAAATCATAACCTATATTCAGGAAAAACGTCTCTTGACCAACTGATAAAAATGATCTACAGAAGGAGTATCGTTGGGCCAGCCTAATTTTACTTTCAGTTCCCGGTTTATCCAGTATTCAGCTTCGGCATACATATTAAAACTGTTAATAGTTTTTATACTGCGTTCATATACCGATTCATCTCCCCGGAAAAGTTCATTGATAAAAAGAAACCTGTCATTAATGCCAATTGCTTTGCGCAGATCTTTTACCGGGGTTTCTTTCAGTATTTCCACCAGTTCTGTTTTCCCCTGCTTTAATTTATCATTCAAGGATTCGCCGTGTATAGTAGCATCATTTACTTCCCTGCTTTGGTGAGAAAAAGTTGGAATTTCTGACATGGGATCAAATACCATATCTAATTGCCCGTTTTTCTGAACAACGGAAACCGAACCTTCATCAACCAGCAATGTTTCTTTCACTTCTTTTGTGGCAGGTTCATCCACCGGTTTGGGGGCATATTTGTCATATTGGGCAAGACCATTAGCACCTACAATATTGGCAGCAGGAAGGGTTACGGCCACTTTTGCTGTGCCCAAGCTCTGCTGGCTATTAATCTTTAGTTTGGTGAGTTCAAACTGCAGTAACTGAACAGTACCCAGCAATAAAGATGGGTCAGCCTGCTGATCAAACTGTTCTTTTAATTTACTGATGAGAGCTTCTATTCGTTCCATTATGTATTTTTAACGGCTGATGAAATTATGGCTGATTTTGTTTGTAATAACCCGTAAACGTAACAGCGTTTCTAAAATTACAAACAGTTTGCCAATAAAGTCAGTATCATTTTCATAAACGAAATCTTAACAATGTTTATTGAACCTAATACAAGTGGGGAACGCCGGGGAAGCATTGAAGTAATCTGCGGTTCTATGTTCAGCGGGAAGACAGAAGAGCTTATCCGCCGCTTGAAAAGAGTGAAGATCGCCAACCTGAAAGTGGAGATATTCAAGCCCACTATTGATGTACGGTATGATGAGGTAAAGATCGTATCACATGATGCTTCGGCCATCCAATCCACTCCCATTGATAATTCACAGAAAATATTACTGATGGCCGGAGATGTGGATGTAATTGGAATTGACGAGGCGCAGTTTTTTGATGAAGAAATTGCCAATGTATGTGATGAACTGGCTTTCCGCGGCATCAGGGTAATCGTAGCCGGTCTGGATATGGACTATCTTGGTAATCCCTTCGGGCAAATGCCTTATATCATGGCTAAAGCAGATTATGTGACCAAACTCCATGCAATCTGTATGCAGTGCGGCAATATGGCCAATTATTCCTACCGGAAAATACCTAATGATGACCAGGTGATGCTGGGTGCTACGGATGTGTATGAACCGAGGTGCAGAAAATGTTATAATGAAAAGTGATTAGCGGCTTAGTGATTCTCACCTGCATTATTGCTTTGCTTTTCCTTTTATTTTGGTTTTGCCTTTCATGTCAAAACTCATTCCTTCGGCTACTGTTGTCATTTTCATGTCCTGGTCGGCATTTACTAACAACCCCGAACGACTGTCCACCACAACTGTACCGGTTATTTCTCCATTTACTTTCTTTTTTTCATCATCAGATTCTATTTTAGTCGTTACATCCAGCGTCACCATATCGCCTTCTATTTCCTTTACCATATAAGTTGAAATATACTTTCCTGCCATGGGGCCGCTGGTCTCCATACTTTTCTGCCAGGTATCACCAACTTTCACTTCTTTGTTAGGAAAAATATACCACATCCTTTCAAACTGCTCTTTCATGACTTTCGCATTAAACTGCTTGTTGAATTCTTGTATTACTTCGAGACGTTTCTCTCCATCAATCCCCATTGAATCTGCGATTGACTGTGCCATATTTTCAAATCCCTTTACTTCCAGCACTTTTCCT
This sequence comes from Chitinophagaceae bacterium, assembly GCA_031422725.1. Classification (GTDB taxonomy): domain Bacteria; phylum Bacteroidota; class Bacteroidia; order Chitinophagales; family Chitinophagaceae; genus JJ008. The sequence goes on from JANPMI010000147.1 coordinate 10,423, forward strand.
TCGGCATCCACTTTCATGTAAAAATGCTGTCCTTTAATTGCGCCGAATACCCGGTTCATCATTTTCAAGGGGTTTTCTCCCATAGTAGTGTCGTTATCACTTACTATTGGTTTATCTGTATCTACTTCTATGTTCATACCTGCTATACCCATTTTCATTTTAAACCTGTCAATAGCAGTTGTAATTGTCTTTATATCACCGCTATCAGCCGTTACCTCCATAGAGTAGTAAGCGGACATATCCATTTGCATGGGCTTTCCCATTATTTTCTGGTCCGAATTGATCGTCATTTCGTAATCATAACCCTTTCCTTTTTCAAAATTGAACTTCAGCATTCTGGAAGCGGTGGAAGATTTGGTGGATTGGCAGGATTGCATACTTACAATACCGGCAACAGAAAGCATAACCAATAAAAGTGTAATTATCTTTTTCATTTCATTTTATTTGCCTGCAAATTATACCAAATGTAATTATAAATTAGTTCGAAATTTTCCGGTATAATGCCGATGTAGCAGCCGTTTAGCCCAATGAAATTGGACTATTACGGATGTACAATCGGTATTAGAAAATTAAAGTCGGGTGCAAACTACCAGTAATCAGTATTTTCGCACCAAATTATTTTTTATCAATTCTTTTCACCACATACTCACTCTTTTTAAAAAAGATGTATTGCTGGAAATCAGACAGCAGTATAGTTTTTATGGCATCTTATTATATATAGGTGCCACCATCTTTGTTTTGTTTAATGCAGTAGATGAACCGGAAAGCAAAGTGTGGAATGGCTTGTTCTGGGTGATACAATTATTTATATGTATCAATGCAGTAGCCAAAAGCTTTTTACAGGAAAGCAAAGGCCGGATGCTTTATTTCTACTCTATCGCCAGCCCTTCCGGCTTTGTGCTGGCCAAACTATTATTTAACTCCCTGCTGATGCTGGTGATGAGTATGCTCAGCCTGTTGTTGTTTACTCTTTTTTTAGGCAACCCTATGCAGAAGGCAGGACAATTTATTGGCCTTGTGTTGTTAGGAGGATGGAGCCTGAGTCTTGTATTTACTTTTCTCGCTGCGATTGCCGCTAAGGCACAACAAAATGCCGCTATCATGGCGGTGCTGGGTTTTCCTATTATTATTCCACAACTATTGTTGCTTATGCGGCTGTCCAATGCTGCTTTTGCACCCCTGCTTACTATTCCCCTCACTACAGTGCTTTTATTAGTGGCATTGGATATTATGGTGGTACTGCTCGCAGTAATACTGTTTCCTTTTTTATGGAAGGATTGAATTGTCTATGTGCTTTTTACACATCAAATCAGGTAAAGAAAATTTATTCCCGTTTAACTCCATCACCTTATTTTTGCCCCCACATTCAGCAGGCCGTCAATCCTTACCGGCCATCCGATGACCGACACAAAAAACTATATGTACAAGCCCTGGTGGAAGATAGCAAGTGTTGTCTTACTGCTTTACACATTTACTGCCGGGCTGCTATTAGAAGTGCCCCGGCTGCCCGCACTGCAGGAAACCATCCGCAACCTGTATTTTCATGTTTGTATGTGGTTTGCTATGATGATACTTTTTACAGTATCAGTCGTAAATGCTGTCCGTTATCTCCGGACATTCAATATTAAATATGACATTTATGCACGGCAATTTTCCGTAGTGGCTATTGTGTTCGGTCTGCTTGGTTATTTAACCGGTGCCATCTGGGCATCCTATACCTGGGCCGATCCTAATAAACCCGCCATCAATTCTTTCAGCACCATTGCCAGGGATCCTAAACTTATTGGTGCGGCTATCGCCCTGCTTGTTTATTTTGCCTATCTCATTTTAAGGGATTCGATACAGGATATGGACAAGAAAGCAAGAATCAGTTCGGTATATAATATTTTTGCGTATGCCATGCTTTTCCCGTCCATCTGGATATTACCAAGAATATTGCCCAGCCTGCACCCCGGAAATGAAGGCAACCCTGCCCTGGATGTAAAAAATGACATCAGCGGAAATATGCGAATGGTTTTTTATCCTGCGGTAATCGGCTGGACCTTATTAGGCGTTTGGATAACTACATTGAAAATACGGTTGAGTTTATTGAAAGAAAAAAAGATGATGTCATGATAACTAATCTGAAAAAAATAATATTGTTTTTTGGAATGATGGCAACATCATTGATTTCTTTTACACAGGATAAACAGGTAGAAATGGCCGACACCATGCGCAGCAATGGAAGAATATATGTGGTAGTTGCAGTAGTAATAACCATTCTTACCGGATTGATTTTATATATAGTAAGGTTGGACCGGAAGATGACCAGATTAGAAAAAGATACTAAACAATAGGCCCCCGGCAAAAGACAAACGACCCATAACATTCAGACACTTTGTAAATTGCCAATTGCATATTGCCAGTTGATTTAAATAACGATTGCAAATCAAAAACAGAACTCATGTCAGACAAACATTACAGCTTTTTTGGTGCCGTTGAAAGAAGTTTTGACAAGGCTGCCAAATACACCAAATGGGACAAAGGCATACTGGAACAAATTAAAGAATGCAATGCTGTTTACCAGATGCGTTTCCCGCTGAAAAGAGATGATGGAAATATTGAAGTAATTGAAGCTTACCGGGTGCAGCATTCCCATCACAAAACACCCTGCAAAGGCGGTATCCGTTTTTCCACTGAAGTAAACCAGGATGAAGTGATGGCTCTTGCAGCGCTGATGACATACAAATGTGCCATTGTAAATGTTCCTTTCGGTGGTGGTAAAGGCGGTATCAAGATCAACCCCAAAAAATATTCTGCTTACGAACTGGAAAAAATAACCCGTCGCTATACTGCTGAACTCATAAAGAAAAATTTTATCGGTCCGGGTACTGATGTTCCTGCTCCGGATTACGGAACTGGTGAAAGAGAAATGGCCTGGATACTCGATACTTATTCTGCGATGCATCCCGGTGAAATTGATGCTGCAGGTTGCGTAACCGGTAAACCGATAACACAAGGTGGTGTTCGGGGTCGCCGGGAGGCAACGGGTCTTGGTGTATTCTTTGGTCTGCGGGAAGTATGTAATATGGAAGATGTGATGAAGAAACTCGGACTGCCTGTTGGTGTGGAAGGTAAAAGAGTAGTAGTGCAGGGACTCGGTAATGTGGGTTATCACTCTGCGAAATTTTTCCAGGATGCCGGGGCAAAAATAATTGGCCTCGCCGAATACGAAGGCGCCATCTGGAGCGATAAAGGATTGGATGTGGATGAAGTATTTAATCATCGTAAGAAAACAGGGTCTATTTTAAATTTTCCCGGCGCCACTAATTTTGAAAAAAATGGTGATGCATTAGAAATGGAATGTGATATACTTATTCCCGCAGCACTGGAAAATGTTATTGACGGAGATAATGCACCAAGAGTAAAAGCAAAGATCATTGGTGAAGCGGCCAACGGACCCTTAACACCTGATGCCGATGAATTTTTTGGGAAAAAAGGCATACTAGTAGTACCCGATATGTACCTGAATGCCGGTGGTGTTACGGTTTCTTATTTTGAGTGGCTGAAGAACCTGAGCCATGTTCGCTATGGCCGGATGGAAAAACGTTTTAATGAGAATATGAGTGCACATATTCTTGGCCAGATAGAAACACTGACGGGGAAAAATGTGGCAGAGAAAGAAAGAGAATTGATCATGCACGGCGCTGATGAAGTGGACCTGGTGTATAGTGGTTTGGAAGAAACGATGATCACTGCCACACATGAAATAATGAATGTCTGGAAGAGTAACCCTGATATTCCTGATATGCGTACGGCTGCTTATGTTGTTGCCATCAATAAAGTAGGCACCAGCTATGCAGAGCTTGGGATTTTCCCGTAAACGGTTTTGTCATCTCTTGTCACCCTGAGTTATGTCATGCTGAGCTTGCCGAAGCATTATCGAAGAGTGACGTATCGAATACCAAAAACCAATTGCTTATTATTCAGAATCCCATTTGCGAAAGCAGGTGGGATTTTATTTTATGGATGGAAGTTCACTGACCAGTTCAAGCTTATTATCACTCCGCTGCCAGGCAAAATTTAGCTCTCCATTGGTGATAACAATAAACTCAACTGGCACACTGATATTATATCGCAACACCTGTTCCAGCACCTTTTCGTCCAGTTTTATTTCCGGGGCCTTGCACTCAATCATCATCCAGGGCTGATGATTACTATCATAAACAAGAATATCGAACCGCTTTTTTAATTCTCCCAGTTTTATTTCTTTCTCCAGGGCAATTAATGTGGCGGGATAATTTTTGACCTGTAAGAGGTATTGTACAAAGTTTTGCCGCACCCATTCTTCGGGTGTCAGCAGCAGCCATTTTTTGCGCAGCGTATCAAAAATAAAATCCTTCCCTCCTTCTTTTTTAATGCGAAAACCGGGTTCGGGATACTTGATAATCACCATCCTTCAAAAGTAATTGTTTAAATTCGCTGGTATGAAGACAAAAGAAGAAATAGTAAAAAACTGGTTGCCCCGCTATACCGGGGAGGCACTGGAAAATTTTGGTGAGTATATCCTGCTGACCAACTTTAGCAACTATGTAAATATGTTTGCCGGATGGAATAAAGTAGAAGTGATTGGCGCCGGCAAACCCATGCAATGTGCTACGGCTGATAATATCACTATTATAAATTTTGGAATGGGCAGCCCAACGGCAGCCACTATTATGGACCTTCTTTCCGCCATCCAGCCCAAAGCGGTTTTGTTTTTAGGAAAATGTGGCGGCCTGAAAAAGAGAAATAAACTCGGCGACCTGATATTGCCCATTGCAGCCATTAAAGGTGAAGGAACTTCCAACGATTATTTCCCCGCGGAAGTACCTGCATTGCCTGCTTTTGCTTTGCAAAAAGCTGTATCCACTACCATCCGTGACTATGGAGTGGATTACTGGACCGGCACTGTCTATACCACCAACCGCCGGGTATGGGAACATGATGAACCATTTAAAGAATATCTTTTGAAAATAAGAGCTTACGCTATTGATATGGAAACCGCTACTATTTTCACCGTTGGTTTTTATAATAAAATTCCCACTGGTGCTTTATTATTAGTAAGCGATCAGCCAATGACACCTGATGGGGTGAAGACAGAGGAAAGTGATAAAAATGTAACCGCCCAATTTGTAGAAAACCATTTAAAGATTGGCATTGACTCATTAAAACAATTAATGAACGATGGCATGACGGTACGGCATTTGAAATTTTAAACTTAACATCTATGAAACTATTTATCTTTTTATCTGCTGTTGCTGCACTTACTATCTCCGCAACCGATTGTGGCGAAAAAAATAAAAATAATACAACTTACAAAGCACGATTAGAAATAAAAGCCATTTGTTCCAATTATACTATCAGTCTTTTAGAAGGAACTATTGATAGTACACAGATAGCAGCTAACTGGACTGATGAGACAACTAATAAATCATACCGCAATGTTTTCAGGCTGGGTAATCCCTGCGATTTTCCGGACTCACTCCAGCAGGGCGATGAATTTTATTTTACTATTGATAGTTCTGCAACGAAACCATGTACCGTGTGCATGGCATATTACCCAACGCCGCCTAAAGCCGTTGCTATTAAAGTGATAAAAAAATAATGGCAGGAATATCTTCCAGTTTGTTTTTTCATAATTCGTAAACTATATCAATAACAACCCTTCCGGATTATGCTAAAAGCAGTTTAAATTACGGTCTTAACACCGGGCTTAATGTCCACACCACTCACCAACCGTAAAATAAATCTGCTCCAGGCTACCTCTATTAACATGATAGATATGGTGGGTATCGGTCCGTTTGTTGTGATGCCGTTTGTGGTTGCACAGTTTGATACTGGTCTTTTTATCTGGGCATGGATATTTGGTGCTTTCACCGCTTTTATGGATGCTATGGTATGGAGTGAACTGGGTGCCAAATATCCATTGGCCGGCGGCACTTATAATTTTCATCGCATTGCGTTTGGAGAAAAAGGCGGCAAACTCATGAGCTTTTTATTTGTGTGGCAAACTTCTATTCAGGCACCGCTGGTAATGGCATCCGCAACAATCGGCTTTGCTCAATATCTTACTTATATTGTTCCGCTGGAGTTATGGCAGCAAAAAATTGTTTCAGGTGGCTTGGTGATTCTTGTTTTCCTGTTGCTCTACAGAAAAATAGAAACCATTGGAAAGATTTCTGTGGTGATGGGAGGTATTGTTGTACTCACCATTCTCTGGATTATCATCAGCGGATTGACAAATCAGCAGCAAGGGATCAAGTTATTGCCAACCGGCAATGAATCTTTTTTTACTTATGCGTTTTGGGCAGCAATAGGGCAGGCCTCAGTGAAAACAGTTTATGCTTACCTCGGCTATTACAATGTTTGTCATCTCGGTGGTGAGATAAAGAACCCCGGTAAGAATATTCCCCGCAGCATTTTTATTTCCATCTTCGGCATTGCTACTTTGTATTTGCTGATGAATATCAGTGTGATGGGAGTGATGCCATGGCAGTCAGTAAAAGAAGGAGACAAATATCTTGTCAGTTCTTTTATGGAACATCTCTATGGTCACCAGGCCGGTATTATTGTTACAGTTTTAATTCTCTGCATTGCATTCTCTTCTTTGTTTGCCGTAGTTCTTGGCTATTCAAGGGTGCCGTATGCTGCTGCAGTGGATGGAAATTTCTTTAAACCATTTTCCAAACTTCATCCAACAAAAAACTTTCCATACATTTCCCTGATAGTTTTATGTGCATTGGGATTTGCATTCAGTTTGTTGTTTAAGCTATCAGAAGTTATCAGTTCTATTCTCGCCATGCGGATTATGGTGCAATTTATCGGGCAAGGCGTTGGGGTTTCTTTGCTCAGAAAAAAATCAGGCACTAAAGATTTGCCATTCAAAATGTGGCTGTTTCCGCTACCGGTTATTCTTTCAGTTATTATCTGGTTATTTTTATTTATTTCCACCGGCTGGTTTGCATTATGGGGCAGCCTGATTGCCGTAGCAGGAGTCATCGTGTATTTGGTGAAAACCACTTTGGAGGCAACCCGAAACCAGAAACTCAAAACCGGTAACTGATTTTCCACATATCCACAACTTGTCCCATTTTTGTAGGATACTAATGTTAACTGTCTTATCGTTATATTATTTTTCTATTACATTTGTCCGTAATCAAACCCCAATGAATGAGCCATCCTAAGGGAAAACTGATAGCCATCGGCGGAGCAGAAGACAAAGGAACGAACCTGGAAACCGGTGAGATTTACCGCAATAACCTCAACTTTTTTGAACTCGGTATTCTTCGCAAAGTGATGGAAGAGGCCGGCGGCCCCACTGCCAGGATAGAAGTCATCACCACCGCTTCTATGATACCTTATGAAGTGGGTGAAAATTACCTGAATGCTTTTGGAAGAATTGGTTGTACCAATGTTGATGTGATGCACATCCGCACCCGCAAGGATGCCATGAATGATAAATACATTGAGCGGATACGTCATTGTGATTGTGTGATGTTCAGCGGGGGTAATCAATTGCGTCTGAGTGCAACGGACGGGGGCACTGAATTACTTTCTATATTGAAGAAAAGATATAATGAAGAAAATTTTGTAATAGCAGGTACATCCGCCGGGGCTATGGCGATGAGCAATACAATGATTTACGAAGGCAATGCCATGAGGGCTCATTTAAAAGGCGAAGTAAAAATTACCACCGGCCTGGGTTTTGTAAACTCAGTAATTATTGATTCACATTTTGAAAAAAGAGGAAGATTTGGAAGATTGGCGCAGGCGGTGGCCACTAATCCCGGTTGTATTGGAATAGGTCTTGGAGAAGATACCGGTATGCTGATAACGGATGGCAACAAAATGGAGGCTATTGGCAGCGGATTAGTCATTATAATTGACGGACATGATATTCTTCATTCCAATATTGCTGATATCCCGGAGGGTAATCCCATCAGTATAGAGAATCTTAAAGTACATTTTTGTGAAAAAGGGAATGGCTATATGATTAAAGAAAGAAAATTTCTGCATGAAGCCTCTGAAGGATCGGTAATCAGAAAACAGGTAGATGTGGAATAGCAGTTCGGGGTTTGAAGTTTCGGGTTTAAAGTTCATTAACAAACGCAACCTCTTTATAGTAAATGAGCATCTGTTAATCCGGGTGCTTTTGTTTTATGTACTTTTATACTCACAATTTTTTATATGAAAAATTCTCTTTTCTTTTCTCTTTTATTTCTTTCCTGTGCCTTTGCACCGGAAAAGAAAACCAAAGTTATTTTCTTTGGCGATTCAATAACGGAACTGGGTGCAAAGCCCGGGGGCTATATACCCAGGGTTGACAGTATGTGCAGGCTGGAGAAAAAAGGCGATCAGTATGAATTTACCGGAGCCGGCAAAGATGCTAATAAAGTATATGATTTGTATTTAAGAATGGAAGATGATGTGCTGAGTAAAAATCCTGATGTGGTGGTTATTTATGTGGGGGTGAATGATGTATGGCATAAAACACTGCTGGGCACCGGCACAGATGCTGATAAGTTTGAAAAATTTTACCAGGCTATTCTTAATAAGCTGAAAGCAAAAAATATTAAAGCCATTATTTGCACACCGGCGGTGGTGGGAGAGAAGACGGATATGAGCAATCCGCTGGATGGTGACCTGAACAGGTACAGCAATATCATCCGGGATATTGCAAACAGGAATAACCTGCCACTGATTGATTTACGTAAACAATTTCAGGAATATTATAAAACCAATAACCCCGGTAACCAGGAGAAAAATATCCTCACCTATGATAAAGTACACATGAATGCAAAAGGAAACCAGTTTCTGGCGGATTTGATGTGGAAAGCAGTGAAAGGGCTTTAAATTATTTTCACCAGGTAATAATTCTTCTTTCCTTTTTGCACCAGTAAGTATTGATTGTGTAGTAAAAGATTGGTTTCTATTTTGAAGTCAATGCTCTCTATTTTCTTTCTGTTGATACTTATGCCACCGCCCTGCACCGCTTTTCTTGCTTCGCCTTTGCTTGGAAAAATTTTTGTTTCGGCAAGAAAAGAAACCACATCAATGCCGGCAGTAATTTTTTCTTTGACTAAATCAATTTTTATCACACCTTCCATACTCTCAAGGTCTTCCATAGTAAGACTTTCAGCAGCAGCATTTTGGTTGGTAAATAATTTTTCGGTTGTAGCTATCGCTTCTGTCAGTGCCGCATCGCTATGCACAAACTTTGTTACTGCTGCGGCCAATCTTTTTTGCAATAATCTTTTTCCTGCATCTTCTTTATGTGTTAAAAGAATTGAATTTATTTCTTCCTGGTTTAAAAAAGTAAAAATCTTAATCCATTTTTCTGCGTCTTCATCACTGGCATTTAACCAAAATTGATAGAACTGATAAGGCGATGTCATTTCAGCATCTAACCATATATTGCCTTCTTCTGTTTTACCAAATTTTGTCCCATCTGCTTTTGTCAATAATTTACAGGTAAGTCCAAACACATCCTCCCGGAGTTTTTTTCGTATTAATTCAGCCCCTGCGGTAATATTTCCCCATTGATCAGACCCGCCCATTTGCACTTTGCAATTCTTATGCTGGTATAACCATAAGAAATCATAGGCCTGCATTAAAATATAATTGAATTCAGTAAATGAAACATCCTGTTCCTGTGCCAGCCGGTCTTTTATAAATCCTTTGTTTAATAAATAACTTACAGTAAGGTATTTGCCGGCATCACGCAAAAATTCGATGATAGTAATTCCTTTGAACCAATCGGCATTATTTACCAGTAATGCTGCAGTAGTACCAGTGTTGAAATCGAGAAATTTTGATAATTGTTTTTGAATACTGGCGGCATTATAATTTACCTGTTCCTCCGTTAATAATTTTCTTTCTTCTTTTTTTCCGGATGGATCGCCAATCAATCCGGTGGCTCCGCCCACCAAAACAATTGGTTTATGCCCTGCCAATTGAAAATGTTTTAATATCATTATCTGCACCAGGCTTCCCACATGCAATGAACCGGCAGTAGGGTCGAAACCTATATAGGCGGCTGTTGGCTCTTTAGAAAGCTGTTCTTCAATGCCCGGCATCATATCCTGCAGCATGCCCCTCCACCGTAATTCTTCTATAAAACTCATATCTAAATCAATGATTTGCAGCAAAAGTAAGGTAGAAAGGGTTTGCAGGTCTTAAGAGGCAATATTTTTCTAATTACTTCGTTTTCAACAGATAGGCTTTTTGTCCCGCAACTCTATGTTTTTACAGGCATTAAGTCTAATTTTACAAGTAGCCCGTACTTATGAAAGCCAGTCTAATCCTATTTGCTTATTAGAAAATTCTATGAATGAAAACGAACCGCTTATACCTCACCCTGGTCTCAACTCTTTTTTTTATTTCTGCTACAGGCCAGTTCAGAAAATATTCCAATGAATTTTTAAATATTGGAGCCGGGGCAAGGGGTCTTGCTATGGGTAGTTCGCAGGTAGCTTCAGTAAATGATGGAACTGCGGGATACTGGAATCCTGCCGGTCTTGTAGGTATTACTGATCGTCCTCAATTGAACCTGATGCATGCCGAATATTTTGCCGGTATAGGCAAATATGATTATGTGGGTCTTGCTTTTCCTACCGCCAATAATAAAAGAACAATCGGAATAAGTGCATTACGGTTTGCCGTGGATGATATTATGAACACTTTGTTTCTGGTAGAGCCTGATGGTTCACTCAACTATAATAATATTCAAGCTTTTTCTTCAGCTGATTATGCTTTTATTTTTTCGTTTGCACAGAAGCTAAAGGAAAAAGGAAATAAGAATATCCACTTTGGACTGAATGCAAAAGTGATACACCGCAGTGTTGGCAAATTTGCCAAAGCATGGGGCTTTGGTTTAGATGCAGGTCTGCAGATTCACAGTAATAAATGGAAATTTGGTATTGCCGGTCGTGACATTACCAGCACCTTCAATGCCTGGTCATTCAATTTTACCGAAAGGGAGAAAGAGGTGCTGTATTTAACGAATAATGAGATACCGGTTAAATCAACAGAATTAACTGCTCCAAGAATAGTGCTGGGAGTTGCCCGTGATTTTAAGTTGGGGAAAAAACTAAGCTTGCTGGCTGAAGCTAATATTGATGTAACTTTTGACGGGCAGCGCAATACACTAATCAGTGCCGACCCGGTAAGTGCTGATCCCAAACTTGGGCTTGAATTAAATATCAATAATGTTTTTTACCTCAGAGGGGGGATCAATAACTTTCAAAGAGCCCTTGCAGATGGAGATACGGTAAACCAGAAAAAAGTGTGGATTTACCAGCCGGGTGCAGGGGCAGGCTTTCGTATAAATAATGTAACTATTGATTATGCTTTTACCAATCTTGCTAATCAGTCAAATCCGTTATTCACCCATATTTTTTCTTTAAAGCTTGACCTGATAGCAGATAAAAATAAAATCAAGAAATAAAATTATAGTCTGATAAAACCTGAATCAATGAAAAAATTTTTACTTCCGTTATTACTTTTAACTGGTCTGTGGGCACAATCGCAGACTTATAATAACGAATGGATTAATTACAGCCGCACCTATCATAAATTTAAAATCGCTGTAACCGGTTTGTACCGTATTAATCAGCCATTGCTGGCATCAATAGGTTTGGGCAGCACCCCGGCTGAACAATTTCAGCTTTGGAGAAACGGTCAGCAAATTCCTGTTTATACATCGGTGCAAACAGGGCCTATGTCAGCCAGCGACTATATTGAATTTTGGGGAGAAATGAATGATGGAAAACCTGATCTTGATTTGTATAAGTTGCCCGACTACCAACTAAATGAAAAATGGAGTTTGGAAAGCGATACTGCCATTTTTTTTCTTACTGTTAACCCTGCCGCTAATCACCTGCGGCTTTTACAAACAAACAACAAT
>JANPMI010000148.1:0-10429 GCA_031422725.1 Chitinophagaceae bacterium
CGCTGCTTCTCACCTGAGTTGCTGATTAAGGTACTGCGCCGTATCAGTGCCTGCAGATCGTTATGGGTATCATTACAGAATTTTTCATCCCTGGTTACCATGTAGTTCATCACATCATAGTTCAGGAAAACAGTTTTAAAATGATCAGCAACTCCCATAATGGTATTATCACCCAGCGTTACCCGGTTGCAAAAAAATTTGAAATTATTTTTTCCGGGTTCCGGGTGTTCGCCGGGAAGATATTTGCAGCCATCCCCCACCTGATTTTTTAAATGAATTATAGTTTGTTCTGTTGCCTCATAAATTTTTAATACATCGCTTTTGTCAGAAAAGAAACCTGCTTCTTTATACGATTCCACCTGGAAAATAATGCTGTTTACACATTCGGTGTTCCATATTTCTGTAGAAGGAATACTATTATACGTTTGAAGAATTGCTGTTCCCAGTTCTTTTATTCCTGCCGAAAGGCAATTAGCTGTAAAATGAAGATTTTCGAAATCGGGATGCCGCAGGATTGATTTCATCCAGAAAAAATAATGAAAGGCGAACAGGGGTTCGTTAGAAAAATTGTGAAAAAAAGGAAGGTCTTTGGAAACATAGATGATTTCGTTTCCGGCATATCCTTTAAGCTCTTGTAACTGAGAAAGTATTGTACTAAGATATTTTTCAAAAGTAAAATTCTTATAGTGGATTCTTTCTGTCTGAAAGAGAGTAAAGCCACTCTTTATTTCCAATAGCTGATCAAGCGATAAATGAAACCGGTCACATAGCTGTTTAGCTTCTTCCAGTACCAACGGTGTCTCCCCGCGGATACGGCGATAAGCACTATCACTGCTTACATGCAACACTTCCGACACAACATCCACCATTGAAACATGCTGTGGCAGCATTTCCTTAATACGCTGAAACAAAAAATCCTGTGCAAGAGTGGTGGTCATTTGTTGGTTAAGCCATTTTACCGGGAAAGTTTTTAGCAAAAAAACACAACCCGGCTATCTGACATCAAAAGTTACTTGATTTTATGCAAACAGGCCATCTCTCATACGGGGTATTTAGTAATAATTGCAAATCAGGCGGATGTCGGGGCAAAATTCAGTTTTCGGCGGCTATTTCATCACCATAGCTTGTGGAGCAAAGGAGAAACCGGAAAATCCTTATAAAGAGTACGGCGCCATTACCGAAAAGCGATATGAGTAAGTAACCAAAAAAACATTAATTTATGAAAAAGACATTATTAGTCCTGATTGGACTGACAAGTATTTCCTTATTCAGCGAGGCTCAAAACACCCGGTTTGGTTTTACCGGCGGCGCTGTATTTGCCAATTACAATTCCAAAGTGGATGGAGAAAGCGACAATGGTAAATCAAAGGTTGGTATTACTGCCGGCCTGCTGGTGGACATTCCCCTTGGCGAACATTTCAGCATTCAACCTGCCCTGAATTTTGTACAAAAAGGTACCAAAGAAGAGGAAACATTTGGTGGTGTTACAGAAAAAACATCGGTGAACATCAATTGTATTGAAGTGCCGCTAAACTTTCTCTACAATGCCACGGGCAATACCGGAAATTTTTTTATCGGCGCCGGGCCATCTCTGGCTTTTGCCATTTCTGGTAAAGTGAAATATGACGATGGTACCAACTCTCTTTCTGAAGATTTGAAATTTGGCAATAGTGATGAAGATGATATTAAAAGCCTTGACCTGGGAGCAAATTTTATCACCGGTTATTGTTTCCCTAACGGGCTGATGCTGGCGGTTAATTACAATATGGGCTTAAGTAATCTCATCCCCGGTGGCGATGCTGACGCTACATTAAAAAGCAGCTACTTCGGTATAAAGCTGGGCTTTATTCTTAATAACAAAAACAGTAATAAATAGTATGCCCGGTTTAAAACTGTACCCTATTTAACTATAACTCAACATCAATAATTATTAATCGTTAAAATATTCTGTTATGAAAAAGTCTATTAGCATCACCGCACTGTTTTTTATTCTGTTGTTTGTCGCCTGCAATAAAAAGGATACGGCAACATCTAAAACTGAACTGCTTACATCGGGAACCTGGAAGTTAACAGCTGTGGTGGCCGACGAAGATGGCAACGGAACCTATGAAACGGATCGGTTTGCCACTTTCTTGCCTTGTTTTATTGATAACATCTGGTCTTTCGGCGCTTCTTCTGTAGGAACCATGGACGAAGGCCCGACCAAATGCAACCCGGCAGACCCGCAAACAGAAACCACAACTTGGCAGTTTACACAAAATGAATCATATCTGAAGATTTGGAATGATGAGTGGAAACTGGAAGAATTAACTACCTCCACCCTGAAATGGAAAGAGGAATATGCCGGTGGAAGAAGTGCACTGGTCACTTTTACTAAGCGATAATTAAATCTCCCTGTCAATAAAATTTCCTGTTATGAAAAAGATTATATTTTTTACTATGTTGCTGATAATATCGGCAGTTTCTTTCAGCCAAAAAACTATTTTTTCTTTTGGGCCAGAACTTGCTTTGCCAGGGCCTTCTTCAGGCTTGAGCAGGAATGCGGGTACCGGATTTGGAGGCTCCCTTCGTGTTGAATCATCCTTGGGTAAACATATTTCAGGCATGGCGACTATTGGTTACCTTGGATTCGCCCAACAAGAACTCTCTTATTCCGGCACTCCTCCAACCACAACTAAGGTTAAAGCAATCCCGATACAAGCAGGATTGAAATATTATCCCAAGAACATAATAGAAACGCCAAAAGGATTTTTCATTTCAGCAGAGCTGGGGTTTATGCCCACAACTACTCATTTCAATTTTGCGGTCAACCCGGATCGTATATTTAAAGAGGCTGGCCTAAGTGCTGCCCCGGGAATTGGATATCAACTTGGGAATATAGAAGGGGGCTTTCGGCTTCAATATAATCTGACAGCTTCCGGTTTCGATGTATATTATTATAATTTCAGAATAGCCTACGGCTTTCTAAAAAGAAAAGATAAAGATTAGCTCATAACAAAAGGTCCGAAATAAGTAATGTCTTATCCGGGTCTTTATTAAAAATCAGTTTATGAAAAAGCTATTAAATATTCTGTTGGCTTCCTCTGTAACAATCCTCACTATTTCCTGTAAAAAAGATGCGACCGATATTCCTATCGGTACTATTAAAGCAGATATTAATGGTTCTGCCTACACGTTTAATGTGCAGGCAAAGGCCACCAGGCTACTGGTAAACGGAGGATATGGAATTCAGATCCAGGGGAATTATAGAACCGGCTCTACTACGAGTTTAAGTTTCACGATTGTAAGACCTAACCCAATTTCTACCGGCAACTATACTGAAAATGCAGGTGGAAACCCTCTTGTAATGATGACACATTGTACAGAGATATTTACTCCTTGCGTAATTCAAGCTAACGCTTTTGGAAGCACAGCCAATCCTGTCAGCATAACTATTACAGAGATCACCGGTTCATCGGTTAAAGGAACTTTTAAGGGGGAGCTGCAAGTCAGTTCAGGTGGCACTGAATTATTAACAAACGGAGTGTTTTATGTAAGTTTTTAAACAATTATTCAGCACAATCATTCAAAATAACAATTTTATTATGAAAATGATTATCATCTGTATCATGATGCTTACAGTATCACTTGTTTCTTACAGCCAGCAAACAGCGCCTTCTGCCGTTTTAACCAAACAGGATTACCTGCAAAAAAGTAAAAACCAAAAAGCGGCTGCTGTCACTCTTACAGCCGGCGGTGCGGTATTAATACTTTTCGGCATCCCTTCATGGGGCAGTGGATTTTCCGACGGTCTTGATTTCTCGAATCCCGATCCTAAAGCTACTGAGATGAAATCGGCTACTGCTTTTTTTATTGCCGGGGGGGCTTTGATCTTAGGCAGTATTCCTTTATTTATTGCTTCTGTTAAAAACAAACTAAGAAGTATGAATTTGTCTTTTAAAAATGAAACAGTAACGCTGGTTCAAAAAAGCAGTTTGGTAAATCGTTCAGTTCCATCGTTAACATTAAAAATTAGTTTATGAAAAAACAACTCTTTCTTATTCTGTCTATGGCCTTTGCTGCCTATTCATCCGGACAACAAACAATTACTGAAGCACCGGCTGTAAAAACCGATTACCTGAAAAAAAGCAAAAAACAAAAAACTGCTGCCTGGATATTGCTGGGAGGAGGAGGCATTGTTTCAACAATCGGGACCGTTATTGCTTCAAACAATGTAGTTGATGAAATAGGATCCTTGTTTGACGGTACTCATGATGCCGGCTATGCTACCGGGGTTTCATTAATGGGTGTTGGGATTGCTGCTATGGCCGGCAGCATTCCCTTATTCATCGTTTCGGGTAAAAACCGGCGCAAAGCTATCGCTGCAAGTGTTTCAATAGATATTAAGAGAAACTACCGGGCAGAATCCTTCACCGTTAAATCATCCGCCTGTCCTGCTCTCACATTAAAACTTTCGTTGTAATGCTCAACTACTAAAATTAAACAACATGAAATCTCTATTCACCCTCCTGTTTTTTACTTTTTCTGTTCTTGCCTGCTGCCAGGAAAAGAAAAGCTCCGTCAATTTCGGATTGAAACTTGGATTGGGTATGTCAACACTCAGTCCCAACTATACTGAAGACAATGGATACAAACACCAATTCAACATGAAGAGCGGAATAAGGATCGGCGGGTATTTACAAATAAGTGTTGGGAAAAAATTATTATTTCAGCCGGAACTTTTGTTGGTTGTGAAAGGTGCCAATGAATCTCCTGATTATAGCAGCGGACCCCCATACCCCACAAATGGTTATCCGTTCCGGACAAGTTATATTGAAATCCCTTTAAACTTACTGGTTAAGCTGCCAACCCAATCCGGTTTTTTCACCCTTGGCGGCGGTCCGGCTCCGGCCTTTGCATTCAGCAGATATATTTATTCCGGCACCGCCGGGTTTGATATGGGTTTAAATTTTTTACTCGGCTATCAATGGCCTATAGGTTTTTCCCTGAACCTGAATTTCACGAAAGGCTTTTCAAATATTAGCCCGCAAGCACAGGGGGCACCGGATCTGAAAAACAGTTCGCTGGGGCTATCTGCGGGTTATACTTTTTAACATACTACCATCATCGTATTGCAAACTTTTAAAATAACAACAATGAAAATTAAAACACTCCTGCCGGTTGCATTGCTCAGTATAGTGTTATTGCTCCTGGCTTGTAAAACATTCTACAAGGCCAGTTCCGCCCGGTCAGGGTCAGCTCCGCAAATCTGGTCCACTGCCGACAGCTTAAAAAAACTAAACCGTTATTTCATTCTCCGGAACGGTGATGAAGCTTTTTATCTTAAAAGTATTGAACTGAGTGCCGACCAAAAAACAGCTCAATGTATCCTCGATATATTGCCTGCTGATCATTCACTGCACCTGGTAAAAGGGAGAAATGGCAGGATGAGTTATAAAAAATCAGAGCCCCCGGATATTGCTGTGCTGAGTGAAGTACATTTTTATATACCAAAAGATAATACGGCTGCCGTTGGAAACTATACGCTGCTACTAGATAAAATAAGTAAGATAGAAGTTATTGAAAAGGATAAAAAAAGAACGACCAACAGCTATGTCATTGGAGCGGTTGGATATACCCTGGGGGCAATAGCCGTTGCTGCTGTCATTGTTGCGGCTTTGAAAACTTCATGCCCATTTGTAAGTGCCTACAACGAAGATGAGTTTTCACTACAGGGAGAAATTTATGGCGGTGCCATTTACCCGCAATTAGCACGGCATGATTATATGCCATTGAAAATGTCACCAACAGCGGATGGTTCATTCCAGATAAAAATAAGTAACGAATTAAAAGAACGTCAATATACCGATATAGCCGATTTGTGGATCATTACCCATGATGCAGACACAAAAGTGTTGGCAGATGACAAAGGAAATTTATACAGCATCGCTAACCCGCAAACTCCTTTAACCGCCAGTTTTGAAAACAAAGTTGATGTAACAGCATATTTGGAAAAAGCAAATGACAACCGCCTGTTATATTTTGATGACACTACAACTACAACTACCACTGCCACTAACCAGGTTGTTCTGCGGTTCCAAAAAGAAGGACAACAAAATGGCAAATTGGTTTTATCACTCAAAAATTCTTACTGGCTTGATTACCTGTATGGCGAACTGGCAAAAGGATTCGGCAGTTACTATGCAACTTATGTGGAACAGCAAAAGAAAAAACCAGCTGCTGAACTGCTGAAGTGGGTTGCCGATCAGCAAATACCGCTGACAGTTTCCATTAAAACAACTACAGGCTGGCGAAACGTGACAGACATTACCACCATTGGTCCGTTGGCAACCCGTGAAATTGTGGTGCCGGTGGATTGCTCAGACATACCTGGAAATGAAGTCGAAATAAAATTATCCAGCGGATTTATGTTTTGGGAAATTGATTATGCGGCTATTGATTTTTCACCTGATGACGGGTATAATATTCAAAAACTTTCTCCTGTGAAAGCTACAGACGAACAAAATCAAAATGTTTTACATCTTTTACAAAAAGATGATGGGATTTACCTGGAGCAGCCGCAGATAGGCAATGTGGTTACGTTGATTTATAAAGCAAGCCCACCTGCAAATGCAACACAGACCCAATCCTTTATCATGCACAGCAAAGGTTATTATGAACATATCAGGGATTTTACCGGCAAACCGGATGTGGCATTTCTGAAAAAATTTACGCAGCCAGGAGCTTTTGCCACTTACGGGATTGAGATGTATAAAAAAGTAAGAAACGCAAGCCTGCAGATGCTGGTAAAAAATCAATAATATTTTTATTCATTATTCAAATAATTATATGAATTCAACTACTGTATTAAATTATATGCCGGAAAAAACCCTGTATGCTAAAAGCCCGGCTGCATCTATACCAGAAGTAATACAAAATAAAAGGGTGAGCCATTTTGAACGAACAATTATCTGGTGGGCTATCAAGCTTCGTATTTTTTATTTTGCCTGCCTTATTCTTAAGTCGCCAAAAAAAATATGGGTCACTTATAAAATGATGCTGAAGCTGCGAACTAATGTTTGGGGCGGTGATTTAAAAAAATTATACAAAATCGGTAATAAATATTATTTCAATCAGTACAACCCGGGCTGGCCATCCAAATTATACGATATGCTTATTAAAACAGAATTGCGCCGCCATGCGGATCCTGTCAATATATCGGAAAAACTTTCCTTCATATTCTTAGCTATCACCCGCAAATGCCCTATGCGTTGTGAGCATTGTTTTGAATGGGACAACCTGAACCAAAAGGAAACCTTTACAAAGGATGATCTCTTTAAAGTGGTTGACCTGTACCAGAAAGAAGGTGTGCTTCAGATTCATTTTAGTGGCGGTGAACCAATGGTCAGGGTGAAAGACCTGACGGAACTGATACGGCATGCAAGTAAAAAAAGTGAGTGCTGGGTGCTGACATCGGGCTTTAATGTAACGGAAGAAAATGCAAAGAAATTGAAAGAAGCCGGGTGCAAAGGAATGGCTGTAAGTATTGATCATTACATTCCGGAATTGCACAATATGTTCAGGGGAAGCACTACTGCATTTGAGCAGGCCATTTTTGCCGTGGAAGCTGCTAAAAATGCCGGCCTCGTTACTTCTATCAGTGTTTGCGCCACCAAACATTTTATTGATGGGGGTCACTTGATGCCTTACATCAATTTTGCAAAAGAACTCGGTGTTCAGTTTGTACAGGTGCTGGAACCAAGAAGTGTCGGGCATTACGAAGGACAAAATGTGATGCTGGAAAAAAAGCATATTGAAATATTGGAAGAAACTTTTAAAACCATTAATTATTCTCCTTCTTATAATGAATATCCTACCATGCTTTATCATGGCTATCACCAGCGGCGGGTGGGTTGTTTTTCCGGCAGCCGTAGTGTATATGTGGATTCGGCGGGGGATGTGCATGCCTGTCCTTTCTGCCACACCAAATCGTATAATATTATTGATTGGATAAGAAAAGAAAACGGGCAGTTGCCAAAAAAAGAAAACCGATGTCCGCAATTTGAAATAATTGCCTGAAGAATGATCCTGTAATACATCGGAAGTTGTTTTTGGCGGGTAAGATTTATTAAAAAGCTATCATACAGGAAGAACCGGTCAAAAACAGATCAATAGTAATCTGCAAATAGCCGGTGTTGATGCGAAAGGTCCCTGCTTTCAGTGGTAAAGCGGGGGCCTTTTTATTTGTCTTTCGCCCCACAACCAGTACTTTTGACCCGATTTTGAAAAGTTGCGGTATTGCTGTAAGTTGCCGCCAGATTATTATAAGATATATCCAGATAAGGGATAAACCCGAAAACCCCGTAAAAGAGTACGGCGCCACATACCGAAAAGCGATACGAGTAGGTAAACCAAAATAACTGATATGAAAAAGACGCTTTTAATTGCAATCTTAACTGTTTGCTGTTTCCAGATCTCTGCGTTTGCACAAAAGTCAAGGGTAGGCTTTTTCGGCGGCCTCACATCGTCCAATATGAGTGGTAAAACTGGCGGAGTATCAGACAACGGAAGTTCTTTAACCGGTTTCACAGCCGGTATGCTGGTAGATGTTCCCCTGGCTAAAACTAATTTCAGTTTTCAACCCACCGGTCAATACACACAAAAAGGCACAACTGTTTCCAAAAAGAATGATGACAAAACTTATATCGGTCTCCGGTATGCAGAACTGCTATTAAATTTTGTTTATAACGGAAAGGGAGCAAACGGAAATGTATTTGTCGGGTTGGGCCCTGCATTAGCCTTGCCTTTACCTTCGGCAAGAGTAGTAAAGACCGGTGAATCAAAAGCGGAAACCAGTCTTGTTTTTGGAGATGAACCTATTGCCAATTATAAATCGCTGGATTATGGCGTTCACTTTTTAGGCGGCTATCGGTTTCGTAAGGGATGTTTCATTTCGTTGAATTACACTCTCGGATTAAGAAATATACTGCCCGGTGATCCCACCGATGAATTAAAAAATGGTTCTCTGGCCCTGAAGCTGGGAATATTAGTTAATAATAAATAGACGAATAGCTTTTTCAATTACTGCATTACAACTATTATAAAGACAAAAGTTCTGACAGCATCGTCGGGACTTTTGTCTTTGTATGCTAAAGCGGCAACCAGTACCTTTGCCTGCCTGAATAATAATTTCTGATTTAATGAACACACCACATCTTTCTGAACAGGAACAGTTGCGCCGTGAAAAACTGGCCGAACTTATCATGATGGGGATTGAACCCTACCCCGCACCACTATTCCCTGTAAATAGCAATTCAGTTTATATAAAAGAAAATTATAAGGAAGAAAACAAGGAGCAGTTTGCTGATTTGTGTTTAGCCGGCCGCATTATGAGTGTACGGGATATGGGCAAGGCCAATTTTTGTGTGCTGCAGGATGCTCATGGAAAAATACAATTGTATATCCGCCGGGATGATATTTGCCCCGATGAAGACAAATCGCTGTATGATATTGTTTGGAAAAAACTTATTGATATTGGCGATATCATCGGTATTAAAGGTTACGCCTTTATTACCAAGACTGGGGAAACCTCTGTTCATGTAAAAGAACTGACATTGCTGAGCAAATCACTTCGTCCCCTGCCAGTTGTAAAAGAAGCCGAAGGGCAGGTTTTTGATGCAGTAACAGATCCGGAATTTAAATACCGGCAGCGGTATGCCGACCTGATCATCAACCCTTCAGTAAAAGAAACTTTTTTAAAACGTACAAAGCTTATCAATTCCATCCGGGAGTTTTTAAATGACCGTGGCGCATTAGAAGTGGATACTCCTGTTTTGCAAACCATTCCCGGCGGCGCCGCAGCAAAGCCGTTTATCACCCATCATAATGCACTGGACACCCCTTTCTATTTACGCATTGCCAATGAACTGTACCTGAAACGCCTTATCGTTGGCGGTTTTGACTGGGTGTATGAATTCAGCCGCAATTTTCGCAATGAAGGAATGGACCGGACGCATAACCCGGAATTTACCATTCTTGAATTTTATACAGCCTACAAAGATTATTTCTGGATGATGGAAACCACGGAGCAGTTGCTGGAAAAAGCAGCGATGGATGTTTGCGGAACAACAGATATTACAGTTGGCGCAACAGTCATTTCTTTCAAAGCCCCTTTTAAACGTATAAGTATTTATGATGCCATACAGGAACATACCGGCACAGATGTAAGCCGGATGAATGAAGAACAGCTGCGTTCGGTTTGTAAGCAACTGCATATTCATGCTGATAATACTATGGGTAAGGGAAAACTGATTGATGTTATTTTCGGAGAAAAATGTGAAAAAAATTATGTGCAACCCACTTTTATCATTGACTACCCGGTGGAGATGAGTCCGCTGACGAAAAAACACCGTGATAAACTGGGGCTGGTCGAAAGATTTGAATTGATGAT
>JANPMI010000149.1:0-1802 GCA_031422725.1 Chitinophagaceae bacterium
CATCAGCCCAAAACATTGTTTGCCACCCATTACCATGAGTTGAATGAACTGGAAGAAAAATTTCCGAGGGCAAAAAACTTTCATATCACCAATAAAGAAGTAGGCAATAAAATTATTTTTTTACGAAAGTTAGCCAGGGGAGGCAGCACTCACAGTTTCGGTATTCATGTGGCAAAAATGGCAGGTATGCCGCCTTCATTGATTGACCGGGCCAATGAAATTCTGAAACATTTAGAAAGCATTCATGAAACTGATCAGGCCGCTAACAACAGCCAGGCCCTCCGGGGAATAACCACCCCCAAACTACAGCTATCCATTTTTGATGCACATACAGAAACCTTTGATGAAATCAGGAAATTGCTGGAAGGGTTTGACATTAACCGTCTTACTCCCGTAGAGGCCTTACTGAAACTACAGGAAATCAAGAGTAAGCTGAAATAAACAGTTTGCCCACAGGCTTTTGGCAATTTTTTGAAAAAGATGCTCATTTGGAAAAACTTCCTATTTTTACTGCAAATCTGCAATCATGAAATTGATTAAACTAACTGTACTTACTTCTCTTCTTTTTTCATCGCTGATGTTCAGTTCCTGCGAACCGGATGCTGAACTGAAAAAATTATCTGATTTTCAGAAAAACGGTATCGTATTAAGTTCTGCCCAGGAAAATCCGGCCAATTCCTCTACAGCATTAGGCTCGATGAATGTATTTTATACAAAAGATACCCGGATTTTATCTTACACGGTTACCTGGCAGGGGTTGACAGGCCCGGTTACTGCCATGCATATTCATGGATTGGCTTCACCAGGATTTAATGCTCCGGTATTGCAAAATATTATTACTTCTCCTGCTGGCAGTGGTCTTTTTGTACCCGGTGCTGCCTTTGGCGCTACCAGTAAAGTTTCAGGTACTTTATTAATAGATGGGGTGGCTATAAAAGAGGCTGATCTGCTCAATGGTAATTTTTATATGAACATTCATACCGCTACTTACGGTGGCGGAGAAATAAGAGGCCAGATCGTATTTCAATAAATACCTGATTTAAATTTATTGCGACCTGCCCTGTACAAGGGCAGGTTTTATTTTGCATCAAACCAAAGAAGTTTGCCATCATTCCAGTCGCCATTGTAGTTAATAAATAATTCTTCCCCGGCTTTAATATTCCGAACAGCTTTAATACTGATTTGCTCCTGTTCAAAATCCATTTCATACTCACAATTACTGGTGTAAGAATGGTTATAAATGGGTAGATATCCTAATGCCATACAACAACGGTCTTTTTTATCACCCCATTCAAAAATATAATTATGCAGTAAGGTTTGGTCCAGCAGTTTTCTTTCTTTGCTGCTCATGATTATTACCGGAGCTACTTCTACTACCGTTCCCGCCACTATATCTTCCGAAGTAAAAACACCACGACCCATGCCGGAAGTGGGGCCAATAAATAAAAAAGGAAGAATCATAAGAAGATGATAGTTATTTACAGTTTGAAATTACTGATTGGATTCCGGATTGCTGAATTTACCGGCTACCCATCCGTAAAAAATGCTGATCCGCTAAAACAACTATCATCTATCAGTTATAATCTATCATCTATTCTCTATTTTTGAATCATGTCACTGGAACTGGAACAACATACTATACAGGAACAGTTTGAAGCGATCATTAAAACGGAAGACAAACTCCTTATCCGGGAATTTTTGGATGATCAGAACATCAGTGATGTGGCACAATTGGTCGAAGATTTTTCTGAGTATGAAAGCAGCATTATCGCCAATATGTCCGTACACCGGGCAGCCAGTGT
>JANPMI010000150.1:0-11262 GCA_031422725.1 Chitinophagaceae bacterium
GTTCACCGCTTTGTACATCCTGATGAATTTGCTGAATACCGGGAGATTGGTTATAAACTGGGACTTGATTATGTTGAAAGCGGCCCGTTGGTTCGGTCGAGTTATCACAGTGAAAGACATGTCTTTGCAGGATTAGGCAGGAGAGAATGGGAGAGCAGCCGGCAGTCCACAGCCGACAGTCAATAGTCCTTTACATGCAAAAGTCTTTCTCAATATCAGGGTTGCTTATTATCTCAGGTATTTTATTTTCCAATTTTTCTTTGGGGCAAATAAAATGGCAAAACGTTGATTCATTATTTCAACCGTTGCCGTCTTCGGTTCATGTTTATAAAACAACTGATCTGCTTGATGGCAAACCCAACATTGCCTATTATGTGGAAGCAGATTTGAAAGACAAAAAATTAGATTTTACGGTTGACACTACATACCAGCGGCGATTAACTCCTGTAAAATTTTATGAGAAGAATGACAAGCCATTACTTGTTGTAAATACTACTTTCTTCTCCTTTGCAACTAATCAAAATTTAAATCTTGTTATAAAAAACAGCCAGGTTGTTTCATTTGATGTTGAAAGATTCAGAAGAAGTAAGGCAGATACTAACATAAAAATACCTGTATTCGGCAGTGCTATAGGTATCAGCAAAAGAAGGAAAGCAGATATTGCCTGGATCAAAACAGACAGCACAACAAAAATTGCACAAGCTATGCAGGTACCGGTAGCCGGCGTAAGGTATTCAACGAGGAGATCAGGCGGGCAAACTACCACTGAGAGTTCAGCTTCTTTTCAACTATGGAAGATGAGAACTGCCGTAGGCGGCGGTCCGGTACTCTTACAAGATGGCCAAATAAAAATCAGCAACAACGAAGAACTAAAATTTGCCGGAAAAGCAATTGATGATAAACATCCCCGCACCGTCATGGGCTATACAAAGGATAACAAGCTTATCATTTTAGTAATTGAAGGCCGCAACCCCGGCAAAGCAGAAGGAGCGACATTAACACAGGAAGCCCAACTATTGAAAGACCTCGGCTGTTGGGAAGCATTGAATCTTGATGGTGGCGGCAGCAGTTGCATGCTCGTAAATGGTAAAGAAACGATAAAAGCTTCTGATGCGGCAGGCCAGCGGCCTGTACCCGCAGTGTTCATTATCAGGAATAAGTAAAATTTGAGCAAAATTGCGGGTATCATATGACTAATTTTCCACAGATACTTTCTCTGGCATGATTTTGCGACATTGTGGGAAAATTGATCTTTTATGAAAAAAATTGCATTGTCTCTTGTCCTGCTTACAGCAGTTGTTTCTGTTGTGTTTATTGCCTGTTCTAAGGATGATTCTGAGAAAAGTACGACTGTTAAGGTACGGTTAACTGATAACCCTGTAAATGCTGAGGAAGTAAATGTGGATATTCAGCAGGTTCGGGTAA
The DNA here is from genome assembly GCA_031422725.1 of Chitinophagaceae bacterium. Lineage (GTDB taxonomy): Bacteria > Bacteroidota > Bacteroidia > Chitinophagales > Chitinophagaceae > JJ008. The sequence goes on from JANPMI010000150.1 coordinate 1,426, forward strand.
AATTCAGGGAAGACTCCATCGGTGGTTGGGCAGACCTTACTACCTATGCCGGAGTATATAATCTTCTTGGGTTGCAAAATGGTGTTGACACCCTCCTGGCTGTTGGAACAATTCCAACAGATGTGGTTAAAGAAATCCGGTTGGTGCTGGGAACTAATAATACTATTAAAGTAGCTGGTATTGTTTATCCGCTGACTATTCCGAGTGGTTCGGAATCCGGCCTGAAGATTAAAGTAAATAAACAACTGAATGGTTCCCTGGATTCATTACTGATAGATTTTGATGCCGCCTTATCTATCCATCAAACAGGTCCGGGAGTGTACCAGTTAAAGCCTGTACTGAAAATTAAATAGTCTTTTATCTTATAAAATCTAAACCAACCCGTCTCAATAAAATGAGGCGGGTTTTCTTATTTAAATGAAGCATTACCCCTTTTGTAGCCTTCCCTGATTTTTATCTCATGGTATTGCAAAAGATAACTGGCAGTTAATAATTTATACTCAGCAAAAAAGATTTGAAGATAACAGGATCGGTATTGTACAATCCTCAATAATAGAAACAGAATTTTACCCATAAAGGACTAGAGTATTGCGGAGTTCTTCAACCCCTTTAAAATCTACAATCTTTAACTCCTTTCCTAATTCATCCTCTAATACAATATCGATTTTATCCATAAAGGGGAGTAATGATTTATATGGATATAAAACGCATAAACGTTTTACTAACTGAGCTCTAAAAATTGGCAATGCTGTTCTAAAATGACTTACCCTAAAACCAATTTCCCCAATTTGAAAGCTTACAAGAAAATAATTATCAACTACAATATCAAATTCTTGCCGAGAAATATTTATTGCTATAGGCGGTGAAACATTCCCTGTCGCAAAATTTAGAGCATTCGTTGTTAGGTCAGCTATCTCAATAATAAATCCCTCAGGGATAATTCCATCTTTTAATTGCTTAAGAATAGTTTCATGTAAATATATTTTTGTTTGAACTGCCTGTGCTAATAATATCGACTTAAGTACTGTCCATTTACTGACTATTAGAGCTTCTTCCGATGATAATTGTATACTTTTTGTTTTGCAAAGAATATTGGTAATAATTTGCTCTACTTTCGATTCAATATCAGACATCCACCCATTGTTGCAAATTCCACATACTGATTTCACTGTAAAATCATCATACCTTATTTCTCGATTATCGGAAGTGTTTTTATGAAATAATGGGCTTTCTCCTAATTCGGTGACTTCAGAAACATGTAAGTGATTGCTTGGTTTAAAAGTCAGGGTTTCAAGTTTCAGTGTTTTAAAAAGCCATTGGGGATAAATATGTTCCTTACTCAGTTTCGTTGAGCCGCAGAAAAGGCATCTCCTTTTTTTTGAAAATATATTGAGCATGTTTTTAATCAATCTCCCAGACCAAAGCACTTGCCCCCAAAATCGCAGCATCAGCTTCCTGTAGTTCGCTGAACAGCAATTTTACTTTATTTTTAAAAATCTGGATCAGGTTGGCTTCCATTGCCTGCTTTGTCGGGTTCATAATCAGGTCACCGGATTTTGTAAGGCCACCAAATAATACAATAGCTTCCGGTGAAGAGAACATAACAAAATTAGCTAACGCTTCACCCAGTAGCTGCCCGGTAAATTCAAAAACTTCATTCGCAATTTTATCTCCTTTCATCGCAGATTCATATACCGTCTGGCTGGTGATAAGATCGTTGATAGAATAATCCCTTAACAAACTTTCCTGCCTTGGATTTTCTGCTAAAAGTTCCAGTGCGGTTTCTCTTACACCGGTGGCTGATGCATAAGATTCCAATGAACCTCTCAATCCCGTTCCCTGGTGAAGTCTGCCTCCGGGACGAATAACAGTATGACCTAATTCTCCTGCAAAACCATCATGACCGAGTACAATTTTTCCATCAATCACTATTCCACTGCCAACACCGGTACCCAGTGTAATGGTGATGAAGTGCTTCATGCCTTTGGCACAGCCATACATCATTTCGCCCATGGCAGCAGCATTGGCATCATTCGTAAGTTTTACTTTCAATCCAAATTTTTCTGATACCATTTTGGCAAAAGGAATAATACCTCTCCACTTCAGGTTGGCAGCATACTCTATATTGCCTGTATAATAATTTCCGTTGGGTGCACCGATGCCGATACCAGCAAATTTTTTAAGCCCGCCGGTTTTCTCAATCATCGGCAACAGCTTCTCATGTAACTCTTCGATAAATTCCTGTACGCCTTCAGGCTCATTCGTTAATAGCCTGTCTTGTTGTAAAATATGCCCTTTCTGATCAACAATACCAAACTTGGTGTTGGTGCCGCCTATGTCTATGCCGATTGCAAAATCTGCCATATAAGATGTATAAAAATAATTTATTAATGACCGCCGCTTACTTCTGCATCGTAATCAATGCCCTGTCTTTTCAGTATGCCTTTTACCAGAAAAGCAAACAAGGCCAGGTAGGCAAAACATACAACGGCAATTACGTATGATTGATGGATACCAATAATATCGGCTAATTTTCCCTGTATTGGCGGAAGGATACCTCCTCCCAGGATCATCATTATAAGAAAAGCAGATCCCTGCGACTGGTACTTTCCAAGCCCGGCAATAGATAAACTGAAAATACATGGCCACATTATTGAACAACAAAGACCGGCACTCAAAAATGAATAAATAGCAACAGTACCGGTAGTAAGTAAGCCAATAACCATCGCAGCAACTCCGAGCAGGCTGAATATTAACAGGGTTTGTACTGGTTTGTCTTTGCTGAAATAAAATGCTGCAATTAGTACCAGTACACAAATAATATAATAATAAAGAGCTGATACATTATAGTCCGACAGGTAAATAATAAGTATCAGAACACCAAAAGCAATGATGGGTACAATAAGCTGTAGCAATTGCTTTGTGCTTTTCTTTAAGTTAAAAGCACTAACTGCCCCAGTCCAGCGGCCAATCATCAGGCTTCCCCAGTACATCATTATATATGGCGTAGCTTCTGAGGCAGATAAAGAGCCAAATTCTTTTTGTTTTAATAACTCTCCTAAATTACTGCCCACAGCCACTTCTACTCCAACATAGGTGAATATGCCCAGCATCCCGAGTACTAACTGCGGATATTGCATGGCACCCCAGCCGGTCGGCTTTTTTCTGGCACTGAAATTTGCAGCAAGCAAACCCACCACAACGACAGCCAGTGCCCCAAATAACCAGCGTAAACGATACATTTCTAATGCCCGTTTTTCAGCATCACTTGCAGCAGACATATCCTTTTGATAGCTGCCGAATACAGGGATAAACATAATAATAAGAAGCCCTGTCATTATTAATAAAGTATATAAAGCCTTGTTTGCCTTCTCCGTTTTTTCGAGAATTATTCCGGCAGGGACTTTTTTGGAAAAAAAGAATAAAGCTGCTGCACTGATAAATAAAGCTCCAACACCGGTATAAAGAATAATTACTTTGGATAAACTAAGCGATGCAATTTTCTCATCAGTGATAGCGGCAGTTGTTCCAAACAAAGCAAGGGCCACTACTAAAGGGCCAATTGATGTTCCAAAAGAATTGATAGCACCGCCTAATGTAACCCGGCTGGTGCCGGTAGCGGGATCTCCCAGGGCAATGGCAAATGGTTGAGCAGCGGTTTGCTGGAGTGAAAATCCAAGTGCAACAATAAATAAACCGATCAGCATGCCGGCGAAACTATTTCCGTTTACAGCAAGAATCATAGCGGCGGCACCGCATGCAGAGAAAAGGAGACCATAAACAATACTTTTTTTATATCCCCATTTTCCAACAAGGTCCTTTCCGCCGAATGCACCATAGGCAAATAATATTAATGCCCCAACGTAATAGGCTGTGTAAAAAGCAAAATCAATCAACTGGCTTTGAAACTGATCGAGGTGAAAATAGTTCTTGCAAAAAGGGATAAACACACTGTTGCCCGCAGCAATAAAACCCCAGAAAAAAAATACAGTAACCAGGGTACTTAATGCTCCATAATTAGTGGGCTGCTTTGCTTGCTGAATCATAGTAATTGTTGATTTATTTGAATCATGGAAAATAAACAGAAAAACGGTAGCGAAAAATTTTTACTTTAAACATCACAGCTCTGGATAATCCTTGTTAATTTCAGGCAAATTCTATTTAAACCTCGCTGATGGAAATTGTACATGTTGCTGCTGAATGTTATCCCGTGGCAAAAGCCGGTGGTCTTGGTGATGTAGTGGGGGCATTACCCAAATACCAGGCAGAGCTTGGCCATGTAGCCAAAGTGGTGATGCCGATGTACCGTACTAAATTTTTGTACAACAATCAATGGGAACTGGTGCATGAAGGTGATCAGCATATCGGCCCTCATTATTTCCATTACAGTGTTATTAAAGAGAAAACTAATAAGCTTGGGTTTGATTTGTATCTAATTGATATAAATGGATTATTAGACAGGGAAAAGATATATGGTTATGATGATGATACAGAACGTTTTCTTTCTTTCCAGGTGGCTGTATGCGATTGGTTGAATAAATGGACCCATAAACCCGATGTCATTCATTGTCATGATCACCACACCGGCCTTATTCCTTTTATGGTTAAATATTGTTTTGAGTTCAGGCAAAAATTAGCTGAAATACCCACCGTATTTACTGTTCACAATGCACAATACCAGGGATGGATCAGTTGGGATAAATATTATTACCTGCCGGCATTTGATAGCTGGAAATGGGGGATGCTCGACTGGGAGAAAACTATCAATCCAATGGCTTCTGCTGTTAAGTGTGCCTGGAAAGTAACCACCGTCAGCAACAGTTACCTGGATGAATTAAAGGGTGCTGCCAATGGTTTGGAAAATCTGTTTGGTTATGAGCAAGGGAAAAGTTATGGTATCTTAAATGGAATTGATACAGAAGTTTGGGATCCTCTGAAGGATACAATGATTGTAAAAAATTATGACAAGGAGCTGGTAGAAAAAGGTAAGCGAAAAAATAAAAAAGAATTGGCTGGCCAATTTGGATTAGACCCCGATAAACCACTTATATCTTTTATTGGAAGGTTAGTGGGAGAAAAATCCGCTGACCTTTTGCCCGAAGCGATCAGCCAATCTATTTACCAGCATCACGGTAATGCTAACTTTTTGGTACTCGGTTCCGGTGATCCTGAGTTGGAAGACAAGCTGGATCAGATGAAACACCAGTTCAGCGGTTATTTTAATTCATATATAGGTTATAGCGAACCATTAAGCCATTTAATGTATGCCGGGTCTGATTTTTTATTGATGCCGAGTCGTGTAGAACCATGTGGATTAAATCAAATGTATGCACTGCGTTATGGTACAGTACCCATGGTTAGAAATATCGGTGGATTGAAAGACACCGTTACTGATATGGGCGATTGGCAGGGCTTTGGTATCCGGTTTGACCAGGCCAGTGTTGGTGATATTACTTATTCGGTGGGCCGGGCTATTGATCTGTATAATAATAAACCTGACCTTTATAGCTGGATGCGGGAGCATATGATGACGATTGATCACTCCTGGGACAGTTCGGCGCAGCAATATATTGATCTTTACAAATCATTGAAATAACTATAAAAATATTGAAGAATGTCAAAGCACACAATCACCAACTCAAAAGAAATTTTATCTATTATACTTGGTGGTGGGGCAGGCTCCAGGCTTTTCCCGCTAACGGCAAGCCGGTCTAAACCTGCGGTACCTATTGCGGGTAAATACAGGCTGGTTGATATTCCAATTTCAAATTGTTTGAACAACGGTATCGGGAGAATGTTTGTACTTACGCAATTTAATTCTGCATCACTCAACAGGCATATAAAAAACACTTATCACTTCAGTGCATTCAGCAAAGCATTTGTTGATATACTTGCGGCCGAGCAAACGCCTGATAATCCCACCTGGTACCAGGGCACTGCCGATGCGGTGCGGCAGGGGCTTCGCCATGTAGAGCCATTTGAAAGTGATTATGTATTGATTTTGTCCGGCGACCAGCTCTACCAAATGGATTTTGCTGAAATGCTGGCCAATCATAAAAAACTAGGAGCTGATATTTCAATAGCTACTATACCCGTGGCAGAACGGGAAGCTCCTGAGTTTGGAATTCTTAAATCAGCCGATGGCCTGATAGCCTCATTTATAGAAAAACCCAAAAAGGAATTGTTGCCAAACTGGGTTAGCGATACCGGTGAAATAATGAAAGCCAAGGGCAGAAATTATCTTGCTTCAATGGGTATTTATATTTTTAACCGGAAGCTTTTATTTGACCTGCTGGAATCAGAATATCTGAATGCAACTGATTTTGGAAAAGAAATAATTCCCCAATCCATTGAAAAATATAAAGTAGCCAGTTATCAGTATGAAGGATACTGGACGGATATAGGTAATATCTATTCTTTTTTTGAAGCTAACCTGGGGTTGACACAGGATTTGCCGGATTTCAATCTTTTTGACAACGACAATGCTATCTATACAAGACCGAGAATGTTACCCCCGGCAAAAATCAGCGGTACTACATTAGAAAAAACGTTAGTAGCTGAAGGTTCTATCATCAATGCGTCCAGAGTTGAAAACTCTGTTATTGGTATCCGTTCAAGAATAGGACATGGTACTACCCTTGTAAGCACTTATATAATGGGCAGTGATTATTATGAAACCCTGCCGGAAATAGCACAGGCCGCAGCGGGAGGTTATCCAATACTTGGAATAGGTGACAGATGCTATATTAAAAATGCCATACTTGATAAGAATGTTCGTATTGGAAATGATGTCCGTATTAACGGGGGGCCTGATTTGGAAAATACTGACCATGCACTTTATACTATTAAAGACGGAATTGTAGTAGTAAAGAAGGGGGCCATTATTCCCAACGGCTTTGTTATTTAAAGTTTGTTTATTAAAAAGCATTAGCCCGATCTTTTTTGCTAGAGAATTGCTTTTATATTCCAGGATTTACTTTTTACATAATCTTCCTATCTTCAAGCCTGCTCTGATTACTAAAACAACGATTGCTTATGTCTTCTGCTTTTACCGGCTTAAAGCCGAAACTTAGCCTTAGCCAGATTATTAATATGAGTGTTGGATTCTTTGGAATTCAATTTGCGTTTGGTCTTCAAAATGCCAATGTTAGCAGGATATTCCAGACACTCGGGGCTAATATTGACGACATTCCAATTTTATGGATTGCAGCGCCGTTAACCGGGCTGATTGTTCAACCAATTATCGGACATTGGAGTGATAAAACCTGGCACAAACGATGGGGAAGAAGAAGGCCTTTCTTTATGGTAGGGGCCATTTTCGCTGCTCTTGCTTTATTTGTTTTTCCCAATGTATCTGAAATATGGATGGCGGCAGTTATGTTATGGCTGCTGGATGCTTCTATCAATGTTTCGATGGAACCATTCAGGGCATTTGTTGGCGATATGCTGCCTGATTCGCAGAGAACTACAGGTTTTGCAATGCAAAGTTTTTTTATTGGTGTTGGGGCTGTTATTTCATCTGTACTACCTTATTTATTGACCAGGTTTGGTGTTTCGAACGAAGCAGCTGAGGGTGTTATTCCCGATTCTCTCAAAATATCATTTATCGTCGGTGCCATTGTATATGTGGCAGCAATTTCCTACACAGTATTTACCACTAAAGAATATTCTCCGGAACAGTTAAAATCATTTGGTGAAATTGGAGAAACGGATAATGAAATACATATTAAAACACCAGCGGCCACTTTTTCTAAAAAAGGAATGATATGGACTATCATCGGACTTGCATTAACAGCCGGACTTTATTTGTACAATTCATCTGCAGAAAATAAACTGGAAAAAGAATTGTATGTTTTAACGGGAGGTGTGGCTGCATTCGGATTATGCCAGTTAATTGCCGGGCTTCTTCAGAAAAGAAAAAGCAAAAATGGTTTTCTAGAGGTAATGGACGATTTGAATTTTCTTCCCGACACCATGAAAAAACTGGCCACAGTCCAGTTCTTTTCCTGGTTTGCTTTATTTGCCATGTGGATATATTCCACTCCGGCCCTGGCACAGCATCTTTCCGGAACAACCGACACAACCTCGAAAGCATATAATGATATGGGTAATTGGGTGGGTGTATTGTTTGCCTGGTACAATGGTTTTGCCGCTTTATTTGCTTTTCTTCTGCCGGTATTAGCCAAAAAATTTTCAAGACCTGCCACTCACATGATAGCACTCGTTGCAGGAGGTTTGGGTCTTATTTCATTTTATATTTTTAAGGATGAAAACTTGCTTATCATAAGCATGGCCGGTATTGGGTTAGCCTGGTGCAGTATTCTTGCCATGCCCTATTCCATGCTTACAAAAGCATTACCCGCAAATAAAATGGGAGTGTATATGGGCATCTTCAATTTTTTCATTGTCATCCCGCAAATACTCGCTGCTACATTGTTAGGGGCATTGACAAAGCATGTATTTAATGGAAACACAATTATGACCATCGTTGTTGGCGGATGCTCGATGATACTTGCAGCACTACTGACATTAAGAATAAAAGATAAATAGTATTAATTATGAAACGCTACTGTCTTATTCTGCTTTTATTTCTCTCTGTTAAGGGCTGGAGCATTGACTCCCCCAACATATATCCTACCAACTGGTGGGTGGGAATGAAAAATCCAAAGCTTCAACTAATAGTTCATTCACAGGTTGATATTGGCGTTGACAAACTTGTCTTCAGGTCTTCCAGCAAAGATGTAAAGGTTATCAGAGTAAATAAAGCAGAGAACCGGCATTATATTTTTGTTGATATAGAAATAGCGCCGGCGGCAAAACCACAAACAGTAAAATTTTCCTTTGGCGGAATCATAGCCAGCGAATGGCAGTCATTCGACTATCAGCTAAAAGCCAGAAGCAAAGACAATGGCAAAACAAGAGCACAGGGTGTTACAGCCAAAGACTTTATTTACCTCTTGATTCCCGATCGTTTTTCCAATGGCGATCCCTCAAATGATATTGTGAATGATTACATGGATAAGACCAGTGACAGAAAAGATAAATTTTCGAGACATGGAGGCGATTTTAAAGGCATAGAGAACCGTCTTAACTATTTTAACCAGCTGGGAATAACAACTTTATGGCTTACACCTGTAATTGAAAATGATATGCCATTAATGACTGAATGGGGCAACAATGTAGCAGGCTATCATGGCTATTGGTTTACCGATCACTACCAGGTGGATAAGCGATTAGGCGGAAACGAAGGCTATAAAAAATTCTGCGATGCCTTGCACAAGAATGGGATGAAGGTGATACAGGATGCCGTGTATAACCATGTGGGCAATCACCATTGGTTTGTATTAGATCCACCGATGAAATCATGGTTCAATACTTCGCAGGGAGATAAAGGGCCTAATCACCGGGAAGAAGTTTTCTATGACCCTTATGCTTCGCAAACTGATAAAAATGCAATGCTTGATGGCTGGTTTGTGCCACATCTGCCCGACCTGAATCAGAAGAATCCTTATGTTGCCAATTTTCTTATTCAACATGCTGTATGGACGACAGAAGAATTTGGTATTGACGGATGGAGAGTGGATACTTACAAGTACTGCGATGAGCAGTTTATGAATAATGTAAACACGGCACTGGAAAAAGAATTTCCCAAAGTGACAGTGTTTGGTGAATCATGGGTAAATACCCCGGTTGCCAATGCATACTTTACCCAAAATAATATTAGTTCCCCTTTTAAACACAATGCAAGGGGTATGCTGGATTTTCAAACCTGTTTTGCCATGCTCGCCGGTATGAACGAAAAGTTAGAATGGATGAACGGGGTGAATAAAATTTATA
>JANPMI010000151.1:0-13247 GCA_031422725.1 Chitinophagaceae bacterium
AATGAGGGGATGGACCGGACACATAACCCGGAATTCACTATACTAGAGTTTTATACCGCCTATAAGGATTATTTCTGGATGATGGAAACCACGGAGCAGTTGCTGGAAAACGCAGCGATGGATGTTTGCGGAACAACAGAGGTAACAGTGGGGTCTGCCACCATTTCTTTCAAAGCTCCTTTCAAACGCATCAGTATTTATGATGCTATACAGGAACATACCGGCACAGATGTAAGCCGGATGAATGAAGAACAGCTGCGTTTAGTTTGTAAGCAACTGCATATCCATGCTGATAATACAATGGGCAAGGGAAAGCTGATTGATACAATTTTCGCGGATAAATGTGAAAAAAATTATGTGCAACCCACTTTTATCATTGACTACCCGGTGGAGATGAGTCCGCTGACGAAAAAACACCGTGATAAACTGGGGCTGGTCGAAAGATTTGAATTGATGATTAATGGAAAAGAAATTGCCAATGCTTATACCGAGTTGAATGATCCTATAGATCAACGGGAACGGTTTGAAGAACAGGTGAAACTTTCTGAACGGGGTGATGATGAAGCTATGTTTATTGATTATGATTTTTTACGGGCATTAGAATATGGCATGCCGCCCACTTCAGGCATTGGTTTTGGCATTGACAGGTTGTGTATGCTGCTTACCAACCAGCCTTCCATACAGGATGTACTCCTGTTTCCACAAATGCGGCCTGAAAACTGGCAGGAGGAAACAACTGAATAACTGTTTGTATATAAAATAGAAAAATTACCCCACAGGGTGGGTTGGGTCACTGGTTTGCACTTATCCAATTTTTTATTTCTCCGGGCAATAGCATGTAGGTAAATTTATGCTTCCAAAATAAAGGTTATGCAATCGGTAAAAAAATTATGGCTTTACCTGCTGACGATAGTAGCATCCCTGCCTGCCTGGTCGCAGATTGATCTTTCACAGGTAATGCCCGTGGACCCCAATGTAAAAATTGGCCGGTTGTCCAATGGACTTACCTATTACATCCGCCACAACAGCCTGCCGGAAAAAAGAGTGGAACTGCGGCTAGTAGTAAATGCCGGTTCGGTACTGGAAGATGATGACCAGCAGGGTCTTGCTCACTTTATGGAGCACATGAATTTTAACGGCACCAAACGTTTCCCTAAAAATGAACTGGTAAGTTACCTGCAGAGTATTGGTGTTGAATTTAGCGCCGATCTGAATGCTTATACAAGTTTTGATGAAACGGTTTATATACTTCCAGTGCCAACAGACAAACCGGGTTTGGTGGACAAAGGATTGCAGATACTTGAAGACTGGGCACACAATGCATTGCTTGATCCCGCAGAAATAGAGAAAGAACGGGGGGTAGTGATTGAAGAATGGCGGCTTAGCCGTGGTGCTGATGAAAGAATGATGAAACAAACTTTGCCCGTACAGTACCGGGGGTCAAAATATGCAGAACGTTTACCTATCGGCACCAAAGAAATTCTGGATCATTTTTCATACGATGCTTTGAAACGTTTTTATACAGACTGGTATCGCCCCGATCTGCAGGCAGTAATTGTGGTCGGTGATATTGATGTTAAGGATATGGAACAAAAAATAAAAACAATTTTTGGTGCTATTCCTGCACAACCCTCACCAAGAAAAAGAGAAACCTTTTTAGTACCGGATCATACGGAAACATTATCGGTAGTTGCCAAAGACAAAGAAACGGCACTGCCCTCCGTAGAATTATTATATAAAAAAGACCCCCAGCCCGATACCAGCATTGGCGACTATTGCCGCCATATTAACCGGCTCCTTTTCACTGGTATGCTCAATAACCGTTTCCGGGAACTAAGGCTGAAATCTAATCCGCCTTTTTTAACCGCCTCGGCCAACTATGGCAACAGCTATGCAAGAACAAAAGATGCTTACCAGCTTTTTGCCAATAGCAGCGACACCGGTATGGGCCGTACGTTATATGCTCTCCTCCAGGAAAACCGCCGGGTTTTATTATATGGTTTTACACCATCAGAATTTGACCTGCAGAAAAAACAATTGCAGAGTTTTTATGACCGCCTGTTCAGTGAACGGGAAAAAGAAGAATCATTCAGGTATGCAGATGAGTATGCCCACAATTTTCTTATCAACGAACCCATTCCCGGTATTGAATGGGAATATGATTTTGTAAAACAATATATTGCTTCGGTAAAACTGGAGGAGGTAAACAACCTCGCAAAACAATGGATCACTAAAGATAATATGGTGATAACGCTGAACGCTCCTGATAAGACTAATGTAAAAATTCCCCCTGCTGAAGACTTAAACGCTGTGCTGTCTGCTGTGGATGTGGCTATTATTGAACCGTATAAAGAAAAAGTGCTGCCTGCATCACTGGTTGACGCAGAAAAAATAAAGGCAGGAAAAATCAGCAGTTCCAAAACTGATGATGACCTGCAGATAACTACGATAAAGTTATCCAACGGTGCCACGGTGATATTGAAAGCCACCAATTTTAAAAATGATGAGATAATGTTCCGGGCTTTCAGCAAGGGTGGCCACTCACTTGTAAAAGATGCAGATTATTTTTCTGCCAGTAATGCGGCCGCTATTGTAATACAAAGTGGCGTTGGTAATTTTTCTGCTATTGACCTTGGCAATATGCTGAAAGGGAAAAATACCAACCTTTCTCCAAACATTACGCTGTACAGCGAAGGATTTAATGGCAACACCATTCCGAAAGAAACGGAAACATTATTACAACTGATACACCTCTATTTTACTTCGCCGAGAAAAGATCCTGATGCCTTTGCCTCTTACAAAACAAGACAAAAGCAATTGTATGCTAACCTGGCAGCCAACCCGCAAATATATTTCAGTTCCGAGTTTCAGAAAATGATGACAAAAAATCATCCCCGTGCCGGTGGTTTGCCCAGGCCTGAAGACTTTGATAAGATTAATTTAGACCGCAGCATTCAGATTTATAAAGAACGTTTTGCCAATGCCGGTGATTTTACCTTCCTGTTTGTTGGTTCATTTGACGAAACCATTATCAAACCTTTGCTGGAGAAATATATTGGCAGCCTTCCTTCTATAGCAAAAAAAGAAACCTTTAAAGATCTTGGCATCCGGCCTCCTTCGGGTAAAGTAGATAAAGTGATTACAAAAGGGGCAGATCCAAAAAGTCTTGTCAGCCTTGTTTTTACCAGCCCTGTGCCTTATAATACAACTGATGGATATGCCTTACGCAGTCTTGCCGACATAATGGATATAAAATTAATAGAGAAATTGCGGGAGGAGAAAGGAGGTGTGTATGGTGTCAGTACTTTTGGAAGCATCAGCAAAATTCCTTACTCCTATTCATCTTTCAGTATCTCTTTTCCCTGTGCTCCCGAAAATGCAGACACCTTAAGCAAAGCTGCTATTGATGAGCTGAGAAAAATAATCACCTCAGGGGTTAGTATGGAAGATCTGGAAAAAATAAAAGAACAGCAAAAAAGAAAATTAGAAGTGGATATCAAACAAAATCAATTCTGGATCAACAATCTTTTTGACGCTTATTACCTCGGCAATAACCCGGCGGATATTCTGATGAAACAAAAACAATCACAAAATCTGACATCTAAAATAATACAGGATGCCGCTAAAAAATACATCAACCTCAATAATTATATCAGGGCAACGCTAAAGCCAGACAAGCAGGAAGAAAAACCGCTGAAGGGATTTTAATACTTTTCAAAGGAGTATTTGCCTGGCTGTTGTGAAAAAAATACAAATGAAATTTACCCGGTTATTATTATTCTTTGTTATTACAATTATTGCTGTCACCGCTATCTTGTCTTTCTTTCTGCCTACGAGCCAGAAAATAGAACGTTCAATTATTATTAATACCCCGGCGTCCACTATTTATAATCAAATAATCAAATTAGAAAACTTCAACAAATTTTCTGTATGGAGTAAGCAGGATTCAACAGCCGTTTATACACTTACCGGAACAGACGGAACTATTGGCGCCACCACTTCATGGAAAGGTCATCCGCAAATTTCCGGCGAAGGGCAAATTGAAATCATCACCCTGGAACCAAACAGGAAAGTGACTCATAAGCTCCATTTCATCAAACCCAAAAAAGGAAATGCTGAATCAATCTTTAACCTGCTTGAAACAAATAAAGCAACAACCAAAGTAACCTGGACTTTTACTATGGCCACTCCCCGGCCCTGGAACATTTTCAATCTTACCTATAGCCTCGACAAACAAATGGGGAAAGATTTTGAAGATGGCCTCAAAGCCCTGAAAACAATGATTGAACTTAGTAATACAGACTCTTTACGCTTACCATAAATACATCTAACCGCAGAGACAGGGAGACGCTGAGAAAATACAAATAAAATGAACTCCTGCATCTCTTCATTTATAAAACTGTATTCTCAATTTTCCGAAGGTAAACCCTCTGCGCCTCCACGTCTCTGCGGTTAAAATTGTTTTCACTATTTGCCGAAGGTGAACAGAAAAAGCAGTTATGCCACCCATATAAACTTTTTTGCCGCCGCCGGGTTTATCAGTAAGTTTAACGTTCCAAAACTTATTGACATGAGAAAAACGGTTTTATTCATTTTGTCTTTTACTTTTTGTCTTATTGCAGCGGCACAAAAAATTTCATTAGATCAGTTTAAAAATTTAAAGCCCCGCAACATTGGTCCATCAGGAATGAGTGGCCGTATTGTGGCCATTGATGCAGTGCATAAAAATCCCTCCATTATTTATGTTGGTGCTGCGTCGGGTGGTATCTGGAAAACAGAAAATGGCGGAGCCGACTGGAAACCCATTTTTGATGATCAGTCTATTCAAAATATTGGTGCCCTCACTATTCAGCAGTCCAATCCATCTGTAATATGGGCAGGAACCGGTGAAGGCAATCCAAGAAATTCATTGAATATTGGCGAAGGGATTTACAAAAGCCTGGATGCAGGTAAAACATGGAAAAAAATGGGGCTGGAAAAAACAAGAAATATCCATCGTGTAATTGTTGATCCTGATAATCCCAACACGGTTTACGTTGCAGCTATCGGAAATCCGTATGCACAACACCCTGAAAGAGGCGTTTATAAAACAACCGATGGTGGTGAAACATGGAATCGTATTCTCTACACCAACGATACAACCGGTTGTGCAGAATTAGTAATGGATCCTTCGAATCCCAATAAACTGATGGCCTCCATGTGGCAACACTATCGTTTACCCTGGCGGATGAAAAGCGGCGGCCCCGGGAGTGGTATGTACATTACAATTGATGGTGGCAAAAACTGGAAAAAATTAACCAAGGAAGATGGTTTGCCGGATGGACAAATCGGAAGAATAGGTATTGCCTTTGCCCGGAGTATGCCATCAAGAGTATATGCAAAAATTGAAGCAACAAAAAATGGATTGTATAAAAGTGATGATGGCGGTTTTAAATGGCAATTGGTAAATAGTAATGCAACTGAAGTTACCGACCGTCCTTTTTATTACCAGGAAATTTATGTGGACCCGAAGAACGAAAACCGCATTTATGATATTCACTCAACGGTAACATATAGTGAAGATGCGGGAAAATCATTCAGTATTATGCTTCCTTATTTTGGCATTCATCCTGATCATCATGCCTGGTGGATACACCCTGAAGATGCTAATTTAATTATTGAGGGAAATGATGGTGGCATCGGTATTTCAAGAGACCGTGGCAAAACATGGGTGTTTGATGAAAAATTACCCGTCGGCCAGTTCTATCATATTAATGTTGACAATGAAATGCCTTACAATGTAATGGGAGGCATGCAGGATAATGGAAGCTGGCATGGCCCTGCCTATACCTGGACAAATGGTGGTATAAGAAATTATTACTGGAGCAATGTGGGTGGGGGTGATGGATTTGATGTGATGCCTGACCCTGACGGGAATGGTTGGGTATATAGTATGAGCCAGGGTGGAAATGTTGGACGTATTAATTATAAAACCGGCGAAAGGTGGAATATACGTCCCCCGTATCTTGGTACAGACGAAAAAAATGAATACCGTTTTAACTGGAATGCCGCCATTGCTCAGGATCCTTTCGATAAGAATACAATTTACTACGGTAGCCAGCATGTACATAGAAGCAATAACAAAGGTGCCAGTTGGGAAACTATCTCACCTGATTTAACAACTAATGATTCAGCAAAAATTGATCAGAGTACAACCGGTGGATTGACATTGGATATAACCGGTGCAGAAAATCATTGCACCATTCTTGTTATTGAACCATCCACCAAACAAAAAGGAGTAATATGGGTGAGTACTGATGATGGTAATGTACAACTGACAACGGATGATGGAAAAACATGGACTAATTTTCGGGGAAAGATTCCAGGTTTGCCGGTTGGTTGCTGGATACCACAAATAAAAGCATCAAGACATAACGCTGGTGAGGCATTTGTGGTGGCTAACGATTACCGTCGTGGTGATTTTAAGCCTTATATTTTTCGTACTGTGGATTTTGGAAAAACATGGACAAGAATGGTGGATGAAAAAAAAGTAACCGGTTATGCCCTGTGCATGATACAGGATCCGGCAGAACCTAATTTAATTTTTGTGGGAACAGAACAGGGCCTCTGGATAAGTTTTGATAATGGAAACAATTTTCAGCAGTGGAAAAATGATTACCCTTCTGTATCCACTTATGACCTCGCTATACAGGAACGGGAAGCAGACCTGGCTATTGCCACTTTCGGCAGGGCTCTTTGGGTGATGGATGATATTCGTCCCTTAAGAAAAGTGGCGGCAGGCAATGGTTCTCTTTCCAAAAAAATAATTGTGTTCCCTGCGCCAGATGCTTACCAGGCACAATACCGGGCTGCACCGGGCTATGAATGGAGCACCATGGGGCTTTGGAATGCACCTAACAGAAACAGGGGTGCCGCTGTATCTTATTTTATTGGCACGGCTACTGACACTTCGAAGAAATCAAAAACAGATAGTGTATCGGTAAAAATTTACAATGATAAAAATGAAAATATCCGGAATTTAAAATGGAAAGCCGATAGCGGTTTCAACCGGCAGTATTGGGGTATGGAAGAAAAAGGTTTCCGTCTGCCCGGTTCACCCAAACCAAAACCCGGCGCACCGGAACCTGTCAGCTTTATTGTTTTGCCCGGCACTTATAAAGTAGTAGTGACGCTGAATAAAGACGTTGATTCCACTTACATTAAAGTAAATGATGATCCAAGATCAGGCAACCGCAATGAAATAAAACTGGCACAAAGAAATCTATATGCCCGTTTACGAAAAAGCACCGATAAGTTAACCGAAGGGATGGACCGGTTGACAGAAAGTGAAGAAATTTGCAGCAAGATAACAGCACAGCTAAAAGATCTGGAAGGAAAAGATATTGATTCATTACGCAAAACAACTAAGGTGATGCAGGACAGCCTGAAAGCCATCCGGGAATTTATCAGCGGCAAACCCTCTGACAAACAGGGCATCAACAGAGATCCGGGTATGACGGTAATGAGAACCTATCAAATAGCCGCACAATACATCGGTTCTAAAAATATGGCACCCGGTGTACAGGAAGAAAAAATGGTGGAGAATGCTGAGATAATGATTGGGCAAGCATTACAAAGAATCAATAATTTCATTACTGGTAAATGGGCCACTTATCGTCAGCAGGTGGAAGGAACGAAACTGAATTTATTTAAAGATTATAAACCGCTTGAATAATAGTAGTGACCATCTGAAAAGGGTTGTTGAGAAACAGCCCTTTTTTTATTACCCTTATTTTCAAAAACTAACTATGACGCCGAGTCCCCCGCACCCAAGGCCAGGCTGTGAGACATCGGCTGGGAAGCGTTAAATTTGGGAGACTCGGACGGGAATGAAAATCTTTCACCAATCTTAAAAGTAAAATAAGCATGGAGGAAATAAAGGATTTGGCTTGGTTTAAAAATGTAATAACTCCAACTTTAAAAGGCTACGAAGTAGTATATAGATTTTTCGAGAAAGGAGATTTCGGTTCACTAAATCAAGTCTTGTTCAATTCTTCTAAATTAGGAGGAGAGGTAGATTTTTGGGAACGAGATTTCTTAAGCATTCATTTGTGGGATTATGAAAAGAATGTTGAACTGCTAAATGTTTTTTTAGAGCCTGAAGAATATACCGAAAAAGAGAAAGCCTTTGAAGAATTACAAAGACTTTTAAAATAAAGCATAAAGCCCCACAAGTTGGGGCTTTATACTTTTAATAAAGTATTATAAACATTATAATTTTCAGTATCAAAACAAACAAAGATTATTTTCTTTATTGCATCCGTAGTTATCAAAAAATCTCTAACAGTTTTAATTGCTATCCGGGCAGCTCTATCTTTAGGAAAATGATAAATACCGGTACTGATATTAGGAAAAGCAATTGTTTGTATTTTATTTTCCAAAGCCAGGATTAAACTATTTGAATATGCAGAAGAAAGTAATTTTTCTTCATTATGACTTCCATTATTCCAAACAGGCCCGACAGTATGAATAACAAATTTTGCAGGAAGCTTTCCTGCAGTTGTTATAACAGCTTCCCCAACTTTACAGCCGCCCTGCTTATCTCTGATTTTTTGACACTCTTCTAAAATCGCTATTCCTCCTACTTTATGTATTGCTCCATCAACACCACTCCCGCCAAGTAAAGAGGTATTAGCTGCATTTACAATTGCATCAGCCTTAATCTTTGTAATATCACCTTTTATCAACTCAATCATGATTACTTAAATTGATGTCATGGCCTGCTGTCCGTGCCGTGTCTCTCCGTGAAGACACGGCATTGTAATTTACGGACATACTTTGAAGAGCAGAAATGTTTGAAGCAGATTGCAAAATTCCGAAACAAGCTGAGTAGCGAACAGAACGATGAAGAGTGCGACGCAACAGACGATGATAGTAGTAATGCAGCTGGTAACATAAAAATAACGATGCAATGGACGAAAACAGGTAGGTTTTTGCCGTTGCTGGTCTTCCCAAACACTTTGAGCGGCCTTTGTGGTGTGTTGCCACCTATGCGGGAACACACAACGACGGCGTGATGCTTTTTCGCCAAAGACCAACAAAGGCGAAAGTATATATTGATACTAATGACAATTAAACTTAATACTAGTATCGGCAATTTCATAATAAGATCTTCGATTAGCCTCAATATGATAATAGCAAGAAGAATCAATATTATTTAATTTAAAGTAAACCTCGGAAAGATACCCATAAGCTTCCCCTAAATCATATCCAAGCCTTGTCGCTTCAATGAAATCTCTTTTTGCAGAAATTACTTTACCCACTTCATAATTGATAGTCCCTCTTAGAAAGACTAATTTATCAAACTTTACATCAAACTTCTGACTAAAATCGTTATTGACATTTATAACATAATTGCCCTTAATTTTTATATTAATAGCCCTATTAATATAATATAGAGCGGAATCATTAATAGTTTGGAGATTATAAATAGAAGAAAGGCAATACAATGAGTAAACACTTTCCTCGTCATAAACTAAAGCCCCTATAAAATCATTTTTAGCTCCAGTAAAATCCTTAGAAGAAATTTTTAAATA
This sequence comes from Chitinophagaceae bacterium, assembly GCA_031422725.1. Lineage (GTDB taxonomy): Bacteria > Bacteroidota > Bacteroidia > Chitinophagales > Chitinophagaceae > JJ008. Next base: position 9,576 of record JANPMI010000151.1, read on the forward strand.
CCCCCTCACCTGGAACGCTTTAGCACATTTGGGCGAAGACTCAATCAAAAGATCAAGCTTATTAATTAAGCGGAACGTATCGGATTTTGTTTTTAGTTCGGAACTATATGTATTATAATTGTTTTCTAACTCTAAACATGTTAGCCTTTTTTGTTTTTTGCAATTATAAAACAAACAAAACACAAAAGGAATCAATATAATAATGCGACTCTTCTTCAATTTACTTTCGTTTTTTTTACATTAGTTTTATCCTTTTTTGCTCTTGTTGATCTTCCCAAACACTTTGAGCGGCCTTTGTTGTGTGTTGTGTGATAGCCTTTGTGCAACGGCAATACACCAACAAAACAGATTAAGGACACTCAATCCTGCAATTAAATCAATTCCGGTAATGTGTCAGAAATTCCCAATTGTCAGAGAACTAAGTTAGGGTTTTCTTATAGTCTCTTGTCGTTGGTGTCTGGCTTTGCCGCAATGCCAGCACACAACACACAACGACGGCGTGTTGCTTTTTTCCGAAGACTACAAAAGCAAAAAGCTGAGGAATGTTTCATCCGGCTTGCCATCTCAGGCATTCCCTTTACTTTTGCCCCAAAGGGTTAGGGTATGAAGTTGTCGCATCTTTCCGAAACATTAATCGGTTCCGAGATAGTAAAACTCGGCGGCGAGATAAAAGAAAAAATCCGCCAGGGTGAACGTATCTACAATTTTACTGTCGGCGATTTTGATCCTTCCATTTTTCCCATTCCCAAAGAACTGGAAGATGCCATAGTAGAAGCCTACCGCAAACATTTTACAAATTATCCCGCAGCAGAAGGTAATCTCGACTTGCGGGAAGCCCTGCATTCATTTATTAAAGATGAAGAAGGCCTGGATTATGGTACCAATGAAATTTTAGTAGCCTCAGGCGGCCGCCCTTTAATATATGCAGTGTTCAGAGCAGTATGTGACAAAGGAGATAAAGTTATCTATGCTGTACCAAGCTGGAATAATAATCACTATACCCATTTTGTCGGCGGCGAACATATAGTTATTGAAGCAAAGTCTGAGAATAACTTCATGCCGGTAGCAGCCGATATCCGTCCGTATGTAAAAGAAGCTAATCTTATTTCCTTATGTTCTCCGCAAAATCCTACCGGTACTACTTTTAAAAAAGAAGAACTGGAAGCCATCTGTGACCTGGTAATAGAAGAAAATACCCGCCGGGGTGAAGGTCAAAAAAAATTGTATGTAATGTATGACCAGATGTACTGGCATCTTACCTACGGCGATATACAACATTATAATCCCGTTTCGTTGCGTCCGGCCATGAGGGAATACACAATTTTTATTGATGCCATCAGCAAGGTATTTGCTGCTACCGGTGTAAGGGTTGGCTGGGGCATGGGGCCTGCCGCCGTTATCAATAAAATGAAAGCTATTCTTACTCATATTGGTGCCTGGGCACCTATGGCGGAGCAAAAAGCGGTGGCCTATTATCTTGGTAACAGGAAGGGCATTCAAAAATATCTCATCCACTTTAAAGAGGAGATAGAAGAACGTCTGCGCAGTATCCACAAAGGATTTATCCAGTTAAAAAAAGAAGGATTTTCGGTGGATGCTATTGCCCCCGAAGCTGCTATTTACCTCACTATAAAAATTGATCTCACAGGAAAAAAAACGGCCGATGGAAAAATATTGGCTGATCAGGGTGCCGTTACAGCCTATGTGCTGAATACTGCCGGGTTGGCTGTGGTTCCCTTTTATGCTTTCGGTGCTGACAGAAGTTCTGTCTGGTACCGGTTAAGTGTTGGCACTTGTAAGAAAGAAGAAATTAATGAAATGATCGGGAAGCTGAGAGAGGCGTTGAATAAATTGTCATAGATTATTTCGCTGCCGGTAAAAAGGAATTATACTTCAATTCTTATTAATCAAAAACCTAAACGGCCTTAAACTGAAATGCCTGGTTTCCCGCAATATTTTTTTGTTATTAGAAGTAATCCGGTTGCGATCAACCAGTTCATGTGCCCTGCAAAATTTTTCGGCGGATTCTGTGTTCAGTAAAATTTGATGGAGGCACTCCGCTTCCTGTTTGATGAATTTTTCATCTGAGCGGCCGGTATGGAAAAAGACTAATAGATTCCGGTTGTAAATATTCATAGCACAGAAGAATTAATAACCTGTAATTTACTACCTCACACTTGGGCAGCCACAATTCTTTCCCCCTTTACCTGAACCAGAATAATAATTCTTATTACAGGCAGCAAGGAATACTATCATTAACAGGGCTATCAATATTTTGTTTATTGTCTTCATAATTTGCAAGTTCTAAATTAAAACTATTTTACAAACAAATTAGTATCCCGTTTAGCCAAAACAACTAAAAAATTAACATGAATCAGTCATTTAGGGAAAAAATAGCTGAAAAACCCCGTATCCTCGTAGCTCCGCTGGATTGGGGGTTGGGTCATGCCACCCGGTGCATCCCAATTATCCGGGAGTTGCTGGCACAGAACTGTGATGTGTGGCTGGCAGGTGAGGGGGCGCAGGAGCATTTGCTGAAGACTGAGTTTTCCAAACTTCCTTTTTTACAACTGCCTGGTTACCGGATTAAATATGCAAAAACGCAACGGGGGCTGATTTGGAAAATGATACAACAAGGGCCAAAAATGAGGAGGGCCATTCAATACGAACAACGCTGGTTGAAAAAAATGACTAAGCAACACCACTTTGATGCAGTCATCAGTGACAACCGTTATGGATTATATCATTCCACTATTCCCTGCATATTCATCACTCATCAACTGACCATAAAAAGTTCACTGGCAAAATGGACAGAGAAAATATTACAAAAGAGAAATTACAGGTACATTAATAAGTTTACAGCCTGCTGGGTGCCTGACCTGCCTGCCGGTCAGTCAGGTGTGGAAGGACAAAATAATTTAGCCGGCGAATTATCACATCCTGAAACTAAACCGGCAGTTCCTGTTCACTATATTGGTTTTCTTTCAAGATTTGAAAGAAACCCTGTATCAGAAAAGAAAAATCATTTATTAATTGTCTTGTCCGGCCCCGAACCACAACGGAGTATGCTGGAAGAAAAAATTATCAATGACATTAGTGAATACAATCATACCGCAACGATTGTAAGAGGATTACCGGGTGTAGCCTCATTGATACCATCCACTAACAGGATACAGTTCTATAATCATCTTTCTTCGGGTGACCTGAATGCCGTGATGCAGGAAGCTGAATATGTTATCAGTCGCAGTGGATACAGCACAGTGATGGATATTATTGCCTTGCAAAAGAAAGCCGTCCTTATTCCCACACCAGGGCAAACAGAACAGGAATATCTCGGTAATTATTTAATGAAAAAAGGAATGACGGTTTGTATAGCTCAAAAAGATTTTTCGCTGCAGGAAGCCCTTGCTGCTGCTGTGGCATATCAATATAAAAATCCGGCAATGCTGTCTTCACCTCCGCTGTCAGCAACTATTGAAACTTTCCTGATGAGTATTAATTTATCAACAAAGAATACTTCAATCACTCAGCCCTGACTTAGGATAATCGAAAAACCAGAATTCTTTTTTTGCATCTTTAAAGCCTGACCATGTATCACAATCCGCTTTTACGGCAAACATCCCACAAGTAGGAATATTATCTACCTGTACATCCGTGAGCATATTGGCAAAA
>JANPMI010000152.1:0-6261 GCA_031422725.1 Chitinophagaceae bacterium
CAACTACCGGTTCCACTTCCAGCTCTTTGGTTTTAAACCAACCTTTGCTGGGGCTTTTTCTTTTAAACTCTGCAATAATGCCCGTACTTCCCGGCAGCAATAAATGCTGAACTAATGAACGGTTAGCTATCTGCCAGAAAAACCCATCCTTCTCAAACCTTTCGATGCTGCTCATCGGTTTGAACTTTTCTACTTCATTTCTTTTCGCTGCTACAATTGTTTCTAAGATATCATTCATTGTATTGAAATCAATTTTTGTAATGATTGATACGCCTTTCCACTCTCCAAACTTTCCACTGCTGCATTATATGCTTCGTTATAAGTTTTATAATTGCCGGTGCAATGTAGTGCCATTGCGGCATTGGCTAACACCACTGCATTTTGTGCCCAAGTGCCTTCACCTTTCAAAATAGTGGTGAAAATTTTTGCTGCTTCATCCACACTATTACCACCGCTGATATCATCTGCTGATACCATTCTTTTACCCAACTGTTCAGGTGTCATTATCCGTTCGCCTTCATTCGTTATCACTTTCGTATCATTGGTCAACGATATTTCATCATAACCATCTAAACTATGAATGATGGTAAATGCTTTCTCCGTTTGTTGCAACAAATAATTATAAATTCTCGCCATCTCCAAACTATACACTCCTACCAATTGATACTTAGGATGAGCCGGATTTGCCATCGGCCCAAGCATATTAAAGAATGTCCGCATCGCCAGGTTCTTTCTTATCGGCCCAACTGTTTTCAATGCAGGATGAAATAATGGTGCATGTAAAAAACAGATATTCACTGCTTCAATTTCTTTTTTCAGTTTGCTGTTATCATTGCTGAATTTGTAACCCAATTGCTCCATCACATTGGATGAACCACTGATGGAAGAAGCACCATAGTTACCATGCTTGGCAACTTTCTGTCCTGTGCCAGCTACAATAAAACAAGCCAGTGTAGAAATATTGAACGTATTCTTTCCATCACCACCCGTACCAACAATGTCTATGGCATCGTACTCATTCAAATTGGCTTTGACACATAACTCTAGCAACGCATCACGGAAGCCTTGCAATTCTTCAATCGTAATACTCCGCATCAGGTACACTGTCATAAAAGCAGTTACTTCATGTTCATTGTAAATGCTTTTGCCAATGTTTACTAACACTTCTTTCGCTTCTTCTCTTGTCAGCGTTTTGTGTTCGAATAAATATTGTAAAATTTTTTTCATGCCTAAATTAAATTTTACCGCTGAGACGCAAAGGCGCAGAGAATTTACTCAGCGTCTCCCCATCTCTGCGGTTATTCTCTCAACCAGTTTCTCAAAATATCTTCTCCCATTGGTGTCAGCACACTCTCCGGGTGAAACTGCACACCCTGCACATCATACCTTTTATGCTGCAATGCCATGATGTAATTATTTTCATCTCTGGCTGTTACTTCCAATTCAGCAGGAAAATTTTCTTCTGCTATGATCCAACTATGATAGCGACCTGCTTCTAATGTAGATGGTAACCCTTCAAACAATTGGGCCTTTTTTGTTTCATCAATCTTCACTGGTGTTGCTACACCATGATAAACTGTTGAAAGATTTGTCAGCGTTCCACCAAATGCTTGCCCAATCGCCTGGTGTCCCAGACAAACTCCTAAAATAGATTTAGTAGCCGCATATTCTTTTATCAACGGCAACAACAAACCAGCCTCTTCTGGAATACCCGGCCCCGGAGATAAAATAATTTTATCATAGTCCTTTACTTTCTCCATGGCTATCTGGTCATTACGGTACACATCTACTTTTTTATGTGTAATCTTCTCCACCAAATGCACAAGATTGTAAGTGAAGGAATCATAGTTGTCAAAAACAAGTATTTTCATATTCGCTTTTTGGGAACCACATAGACACATCAGGGACATAGAAATACACACATAGATATTGCTATGTGAAAACCTATGTATCTATGTTCCTGTGTGGTTCATATTTAAATGTCTTTTGCTAAGTCAATAGCCTTTTTCAATGCGCCTAATTTATTATTCACTTCCTGTAATTCACTTTCAGGGTTACTCGCTGCCACTATACCGGCACCTGCCTGGTAAGTCAATGTATTATTACGGCTCAAAAATGTACGTATCATAATAGCATGATTGCAACTGCCATCAAATCCCATGAAACCTATCGCTCCGCCATAATAACTTCTGGAAGTTGGTTCATAAGAATCAATTAATCCTATCGCTTTAAACTTTGGAGCCCCGCTTAATGTACCCGCCGGAAATGTCTTTGCCACTAACTCAAATGGATTGCTTCCTTCTCTTACCTTACCGATCACTTCACTCACCAGATGAATGACATGCGAAAAATATTGCACCTGCCGGTATTGTGCCACTTCCACCTCATCACACAAACGGCTTAAATCATTTCTTGCCAAATCAACCAGCATTACATGCTCGGCATTTTCTTTTGCATCTTTTAATAATGCTTCAGTGGCTATTTTGTCTGCCTCGTCATCTCCCGTTCTTTTAAATGTTCCTGCAATAGGATGAACAATTGCTTTGCCCTCTTTTATTACTAGTTGTGCTTCTGGTGACGAACCCATCAGTTTATAATCGCCATAATCAAAGAAAAATAAATATGGTGATGGGTTTACACTCCGCAATGCCCGGTACACATTAAATTCATCGCCTATAAATTGTTGCTGAAATCTTCTGCTCAATACGATCTGGAAAACATCGCCCCGGTGGCAACTGGCAATTCCTTTCTTTACCATTTCTTTATATTCCTCATTACTCATGTTGGAAGTCTCTTCGCCTTTAGCACTGAAAGGATAAACAGGAATGTCTTTACTTATTATCAAGGACTCAACAAACTGCACATCACTGTCAACACCGGCTACTTTATTCTCACAGATATATAATTCGTCTTTAAAATGATTGATAGCTATGACATACTGGTAAAACCGGTATCGCATCAAGGGAATGGCTGCAGGTTCAGAATGGCGGGTTCCGAGGCTTATCGTATCAAAAAACTGTACAGCATCATAAGTGGTATAACCAAATAAACCCTGTGCAAATTTCGCTTCCTTTACTTCGCTTTCCTGTATATCAAATTTTTGCATGAAATTCCAAAGTAGTTGCGGAACCTCATTGGTGTTATCCAAAATAATTTTCTCAGGTTTTTGTCCGGGTAATTTAAATTCAACGCTTTCGGCGGAACTTATCTCCATACCGCCAATGGCATTGATGCAGATAAAGGAATAATTGTTCTCCGACGAATGATGGTCGGTGCTCTCCAACAGTATCGTATCCCGAAACCTGTCCCGCAGACGCAGATAGATACCTACTGGTGTAAACACATCTGCCAGCATTCTTTTACAGGTTGTAATAATCTCTATTTTCCTCATGTCGAAAAAATTAAAGGCCCCGAACACTTCTGTCGGGGCCTGAATATATTTAAACAAATATAGTTATGACATTACAGACCCCTTAGAGTTGCATGCCACCACCATGAATTGTTAATTTGTTGTTTCATTACCCCACAAATATAAAGGCAAAATGACAAGATTCACCAATTCTTTTTAGATTTAAGCTGTGAAAGTAATAGCCACCCTGATTTTTCTTATTGCAACAATACCCGGTTATTCCCGGGCCATACCGGCGGACACGACGATAAAAGGAGTTTCAGTAACCTTCAGGTATTCCGTCACCATTTTTCCTGAATCATGGCAAACAGCACCTATAAATGCAACGGGAGAACAAATTTCAGCAACAGAAATTGAAAGAAGTAAATCAGTTATTGCCAGGGCATTGAGCAAATACTCTGTTACTTCACTAAAAAATAATTTACAGATTATTTATTTTCTTAAATCTATGAAGTTTTATGAAGTTGGCTATGGCGGCACCAATTCAACTGATGCTTTGTACCTGACCAACAGCGGAACTGTAGCCGGTTATTCTGATTTGTATCTCGAACAAACTTTTCATCATGAATACTCCAGTATTCTGTACAGGAATTACTCCTCGTTTATTGATGAAGAAGCCTGGAAGGAAGTCAACATTGCCGGGTTTGATTATAACGACCCGGAAAATGGTGTAGGAGCCATTCGCAATAACGAATCATCGCAAGATCTTGATACAGCACTTTGTAAAAAAGGATTTCTTACCCAATACTCTTTATCAGGAATAGAAAATGATATAAATACATTTGCACAGAATATTTTCAGCCCTTCGGCCGGGTTTTGGAAAATCGTTGACCTGTATCCCAGGATAAAGAAAAAAGTAAACCTGCTGATTGATTTTTATAATAAAATTGATCCGCTTTTCACTCATGCTTATTTCAAAAAACTCCACCGGTAATTTCAAGGCTTCTTCGATATTAATAAGGTCAAAAAAAAATAATTTTAATTACATTAAAAGTAAAAAATGGAAACAAGCCCAGTCAGCAACAGAATGTTTTCCTTGCTTGTGCTTTATGACATGCATACTATGTACTTCGCAAATGTTATTGCGGATGTTTCAGATAAAGATGCACACAACAGGCTGAACACAAAAGCAAATCACATTGCCTGGCTCACCGGCAGCCTTGTGGAGCAGCGTCACGAAATAGCCAATATGCTCGGCAGCAATATTAAGCAGGCGGCATACGAACTCTTTAAAGATAACAAAGGCATCCAGGATGGCATCACTTATCCCCCACTTACTGCATTCAAAAAAGATTGGGAAAGCGTCACCCCTGTTTTAAGAGATGCACTGGCTGCTGTAAGCGATGAAAAATTAGATGAATCATTTGAAATGATGCCCGGTTTTAAAATGACTTATTATGAACTCATTACTTTTATCATTTACCGGGAAGCCAACGTTATTGGTCAGATTGCTTTATGGCGCAGATTGCTGGGATATAAGGCGATGAAGTATATGTAAAGGATATGGGAAACCCTTGCAACAGGAAAACTAATCCGGATAACAATAATTTATTCATTTCAATACTATCAGCTATGGCAACAGCAATGAAAAAAAACATCACAACCATTAATGAATACATCGCTGACTTCCCGGTGCCTGTTCAGGAAATAATGGAAAAGCTCAGGGCCACCATCCGGAAAGCAGCACCAAAGGCAGAAGAAACAATTGGTTACGGGATACCGACTTTTAAGCTGGAAGGAAACCTGGTTCATTTCGGTGGGTTTAAAAATCATGTAGGGTTTTATCCTGCGCCCCGTGGTATTAAAGAATTTAAAAAGGAATTATCTGTTTACAAAGGAGCAAAAGGTTCCGTACAATTTCCGCTGGATAAGCCGCTTCCGCTGGGATTGATAACTAAGATTGTAAAATTCAGGGTAAAAGAAAATTTGGAAAAGGCAAAGATTAAATTAAAGAAATAACAGGCAGTTGAAAAAACCTTGTTTATAACAATTAAAATAAACGACATGGAAAAGATTAATTTCTCCACCAGCATCAGGGCTTCCAAAGAAAAAGTATGGAAAGTTTTATGGGAAGATGCCTCTTACAGGCAATGGACCAGCCCATTTTGTGAAGGCTCCTATGCAGTAACCGATAATTGGAAAGAAGGGAGCAAAGTATTATTTCTTTCTCCTGGTGAAAATGGTATGGTAAGCACTGTAGCAGTTAACCGGCCCAATGAATATATGTCTTTCAAACACCTGGGCGAAGTGAAGGATGGTGTGGAGGATACAACCAGTTCAACGGTTAAAGGGTGGAAAGGTGCCATGGAGAATTATACACTTACAGAAACAGGCGGTGTTACAGAATTGATCATAGATATAGATATTAATAATGCCTTTAAAGATTATATGGTGAAGACCTGGCCTAAGGCACTGGAACAGGTAAAAAAATTATCAGAAAATAAAAACTAAACACTATGGCAACAATTAATCAGAAACAAAAAATCATTCCATTCTTATGGTTTGATGGCAAGGCTGAAGAAGCTATTAAACTATATACGTCCATTTTTAAAAACTCAAAGATTGTCAGCCTTTCTCATTGGGGAGAAGGAAGCCCTTTTCCAAAAGGCCAGATTATGAATGGCACATTCGAACTTGAGGGTCAACGATTTTATGCCTTTGATGCAGGGCCCATGTTCAAATTTACAGAAGCCGTTTCATTTTTTATAAACTGCGAAACACAGGAAGAAATAGATTACTTCTGGGAAAAGCTAACTGCGGATGGTGGCCAGGAAAGTATGTGTGGCTGGCTGAAAGATAAATTTGGTTTGTCATGGCAAATTATACCTCCCGTACTGGGTGAGTTGTTGGGG
>JANPMI010000153.1:0-19983 GCA_031422725.1 Chitinophagaceae bacterium
ATTTTTACCATTATAAGTCTCCCGGGTAATATAAAAACCGGGGCTGCTTTTGAAAGATTCATTTTGATTGGAAAAGGAAGTGGCCCATTCACGGCCCGTATTTCTTCCGTGTGCCACCAATGTGTTGAAAAGAATTTTATAGTTTTTCAAATCTATTACAAATAATCTTTTCTTATTGCTGGGCTGGCTGAAGTCAATAATAGAAATAACAGAACTGTTTCCTAGCCTGCCTTCACCAATTAGTTTATCTAATCCTTCTTTGGCATAATCAAATGCCTGCTGACTCAACCCCTTCAGGTTTAAATGAAGACTGTCATATACAGATTTTAATACCGGAAGAAGGGGCTTTGCATCAATAGTCATTTTGGTGGTAGAATCTGCCGGGGGATGATAAAACAATTTACTCCCCGATGCTGATTTGGCAAAAGCAAATGGCAAATGCAGAAGACCAATGATTACAGATGAAATGAGAAGATAAAAACCTTTGAACTTTTTCTTCATTGCTACTATTTAACCCTGTCTTTGCCGACAGGCAGACATTAACCGATAAACAAAACTTTAAACACTGATAAGCAGTTTTATTTTATTTGGGCTTTATTGTATTAAAATAAATCCCTGTGAAATTCCCGTGGTAATTATTCGATTATTTGGGCTGGGTAGAGTTGAATCAAATGCCTTTATTGTTTTTGTAAGGTTTGGAAGTATGTCTTATTTCTAAAAGAATTGCGAAGATAAGATTTTGTGGAAGGAGAATGGCAAAGATCAGGCCACTTTTAACAAAGTTTAAACTTATGGTGATAAATTATAAAGCTAAGCAAAGAAAGAAATAATACTAAAAAAGCTTTGTCTTCTTCTCTACCCACATCAGTTCAGTTTCTTCTTAAGATTTTCATCAATTGCAGTAAGAAATTCTTCTGTATATAAATAATGTTCTCCATGTTTTACTTTATTACCGTGAATACAAACAGCAAGGTCTTTAGTCATCTTACCTTCTTCTACTGTTTCTATACAAACTGTTTCAAGGGCATGACAGAAATCAATCAGAGGTTGGTTACCATCTAATTTTCCACGAAAAGCCAAACCTCTTGTCCACGCAAAAATGCTGGCAATAGGATTGGTACTCGTGGGTTTGCCGGCCTGGTGGTCACGGTAATGTCTTGTAACCGTACCATGTGCTGCTTCAGCTTCCATTGTTTTTCCATCAGGTGTTATTAATACCGACGTCATCAAACCAAGAGAACCGAAACCCTGTGCCACTGTATCACTCTGCACATCACCATCATAATTTTTACAGGCCCATACAAAATTGCCATTCCATTTTAAGGCACTGGCCACCATATCATCAATCAGGCGGTGTTCGTAAGTGATACCGGCCGCTTCATACTTCACTTTAAATTCATTTTGAAAGATTTCTTCAAAAATGTCTTTGAAACGGCCATCATATTTTTTCAGGATGGTGTTTTTTGTAGAAAGATATAAAGGCCATTTTTTGCTAAGTGCCATATTAAAACAGCTTCTTGCAAATCCCATTATGCTTTCATCGGTGTTGTACATACTCATCGCCACACCATCACCTTTAAAGTTGAACACTTCAAATATTTGTGGTTCACCACCGCCTTCGGGGGTAAAGGTCATGGTGAGTTTTCCTTTTCCTTTTATCACCGTATCAGTGGCACGATACTGATCGCCAAAGGCATGACGGCCTACGATGATGGGAGCAGTCCAGTTAGTAACTAATCTTGGCACATTACTGATAACAATCGGTTCACGGAAAACAGTGCCATCCAGAATATTGCGGATAGTACCGTTGGGACTCTTCCACATTTGTTTCAGGTTAAATTCTGTTACCCGTTGTTCATCGGGAGTGATAGTGGCACATTTGATACCCACCCCATATTCTTTAATAGCATTGGCAGAATCAATTGTTACCTGGTCGTTGGTCTGGTCACGGTATTCAACGCCGAGGTCGTAATATTTGATGTCAAGATTCAGGTAGGGAAGAATGAGTTTGTCTTTGATAAACCTCCAGATAATCCGGGTCATTTCATCACCATCAAGTTCTACCACGGGGTTTGCTACATTAATTTTTTGTGCCATCTGTTGCTTATTTTAATGAGTATTATTCAGGTTTTTTTGCTGGCTTGCCGCCCGGCAGGGCTGCAAAACTAAGGGATTATCGGCAGCAGTTTTAGGAGGGTACCCGGGTTCTGCGGGTTCAGGATTAAATAAAAAAGACAATTCGACTTGATTTGAATCAATTATTTGTTGTACCTTTTTAAATTATTGAACATCATGGATACCGCCAGACCATTTAAAGATTATCTGAGAAAGTTTATTGCACTTACAGATGCAGAATTTGAAGAACTGCTGATGCCGGTTATTAAAATCAGAAAATTTGAAAAGAAAGAGCTGCTTACTAAAGCCGGTGAGGTAGAAAACTATTTCAATTTTATTATCCGTGGATTGCTGCGCAAGTACTACAAAAAAGGCAATAACGAAATCAATACGCAGATTTCTACCGAAGGCCATATTATTCATTGCCAGGAGTCATATCATAGCCGACAGCCATCGGAATATTTTGTAGAAACTATTGAGCCAAGTACCGTTGTTTCCATTGCCCATAATGATCTGGAAGCATTATTTGCCAGTTCAAAGAAAATGGAGCATATGGGAAGATTGGTTATTACATATACAATGGTAATTAAAGACCGCTGGCAGATTCAATTGGTAAAAATGACGCCAAGAGAACGGTTCCTGAATTTTGTAACAAAACATCCGGACCTGGTGCAACGGGTGCCACAAAAATTTTTAGCATCTTATCTTAATATCAAACCGGAAACCTTCAGCCGGTTTAAGCACCTGATCCGGAATCATTCCAGGAATGCTGCAGGCGAAGTTCACTGATCTTTTTTCTTCCATCCCCTTAACTCATAATATTTATCCTCCGGCCCGCCTGTCCATCTGTTAATTCCATTTTTTGGTAACTACCATACATGAATAATCAGCGATAATATCATGATGATAGCTACTTCGTACCAGATAAATTAAATATTTACTACTAATACCGGGATTTTCAGTTCATGTCTTACGGCACCCACTGTTTGCCCGTATAATAAATCTTTGATACCACTGTGTCCATGTGCGCCGATTACCAGCATGTCAGCCTTATTTTCTTTTACCAGCCTTACAATTTCTTTTGCTCTGTCATTAAAGCCTAATAAACCAACAGCCGGAATATCTTTTTCTTTTAATTGCTGTACATAAGCATCTAACCGTTCCTGGTCTTTTCTTGTTTCGAGGTCGTCAGTGTCTTTTTCCATTATCCTGGTAGCAGCACTTTCCACTACATGTATCAGCACATAAGAAGTGTTTTTATTTCCCTGGCCGATAGCATGATTGATAATCTTCAGGTCGTTTTTGCTGAAGTCCAGTGCCAGGGCAATTTTTTTATAAACGGGCACAGCTATTTGTTGCAATGCCACCGCTTCCGGGTGAAGTTGTGCAGGAGTTGTTATAGTTTTTTTCCGTATCAACGGATAAATAATAGCAACAAGAAGCAGTGTTACATAAAATAACCCTCCCAGTATGATAATGGCCTTCCAGATAATGTTACCAGGTGTAGAAAAGAAGGAAGCCGATTGTCCCACTACCATGCTGATGTTGAGATAAACAAGAACAGTGGCTATTAATGAGGCCAGGAAAATAACAAATGGCCTAATAACAAATTTGCCCATTGTTTTTTTATCACTGGTAAAATGAATTAAGGGAATAATTGCAAATCCAAGTTGTAAGCTCAGAATCACCTGGCTTAGTATCAGCAGGCTGTCAATGTTATCTTCTCCATTAATAAGAATTACAATTACCGCAGGTATAATGGCAATCAATCTTGTCATGAGACGCCGTATCCAGGGAGCAATGCGAAGTTTGAGATAGCCTTCCATTACTATCTGGCCCGCCAGTGTACCGGTAATGGTGGAACTCTGTCCTGAAGCAATTAACGCAACTGCAAAAAGAATAGGGGCAAGGCTTGATCCCAGCATAGGTTCCAGCAGTTCATGTGCCTGCTTTATTTCCGCCACATCTGTTCTTCCTGTTTTAAAGAAAACGGTAGCAGCTAAAATCAAAATAGCGGCGTTGACAAAGAAGGCAAGGTTGAGAGCAATAGCACTGTCAATAAAATTAAGCTTCAGTGCTTTCTTTATTCCGGCATGGTCCCTTTTTATTTTTCTTGTTTGCACCAATGCGGAATGCAGGTAGAGATTGTGCGGCATCACGGTGGCGCCGATAATACCAATGGCAATATATAACGCTGTGTCGTTGGGAATACTGGGGGCAAAACCTTTTACCACTTCACCAAAATCGGGTTTGGCTAAAATGATTTCAATCAGGAATGACAAACCGATAATGGCGACTAATGCAATAATAAAAGCTTCCATCTTCCGCATACCTAACCGCTGAAGTAATAAGAATAAAAAAGTATCGAGTACGGTGATGCTGACACCCCATATCAGCGGAAGGCCTGTTAGTAATTGAATACCGATGGCCATACCAAGAATTTCGGCGAGGTCGGTGGCAGCAATGGCTATTTCTGCTAATCCATACAAAGCATAATTGATATACTTTGGATAAGTTTCCCGGTTGGCCTGTGCCAGGTCTCTTCCTCTTACTATGCCCAATCTTGCAGATAAACTTTGTAATAATAATGCCATCAGGTTACTCATCAGCAATACCCAAATGAGTTTGTAACCAAACTGGCTGCCACCGGCAAGGTCAGTTGCCCAGTTGCCCGGATCCATATAGCCCACACTTACCAGATAAGCTGGTCCAAAAAATGCCAGTATCCTTCTCCACCCGGTTCTTTTAAGGCTGGTAGTGTCCACACTCTGGTGTACTTCACTCAGCGATTCATAGGAATGTTTGTTATGAGCCATGACGGAATAAAATTATTTATTCCTTTTCCCTTCTCCGTTAGGGAGAAGGGTTGGGGATGAGGTTACAAAAATATTTTCTGCTAATTGTTTACTGATAGTAAACGCCGGTTGACGTCCGATGCGAACTTCCATCGAGTTATCAAAATCAAATTTTTTTTTTATTTCCAGTTTGGTTCCGATAGTTATTTTTTTGTGCTCCAGCAGTTCTAATATTTCGCTTGACTGGTCACTCACACTGCTTACAACAGCAGGAGTGTTAAAAGACAATTCAGTCAAACAAATCTTTTTGCTGATTTCTATTTTACCATTGGCATCGGGTATCGGATCGCCATGTGGATCCACCCGGGGAAATCCCAGGAATTCATCTAATTTATCAACTAATTTTTTGCTGCTTACATGTTCTAAATGTTCTGCTACTTCATGCACTTCATCCCAGCTGAATTTTAATTTTTCGGCTAAAAAATATTCCCATAACCTGTGACGACGGATGATGCCTAACGCCACTTTGTTACCGTCGTTGCTTAGCCTGAAACCCTGGTACGGCTGGTAATGGAGCAATTTTTTTGCTTTCAGCTTTTTCATCATATCGGTAACAGAAGCTGGTTTCGTTTTTAATTCATTTGCCAGTTCGTTGGTAGTCACCGTGCCATCCTGCCGCTGCAGGTGAAAAATAGCTTTGATATAATTTTCCTCGCTGGTTGAATAATTCAACATGACTAAAAATAATTTTAGACAAAACTAAAATATTAAAATTAAACGGCAAAACTTACTATTGACCGTGACCGGGGAATCGCTTACTTTCGGTCCAACTATTACCGACCATATGTTTGTTTTCAGAAAAACTTTCATTCTCTTCGCTGCCCTTGTCATTTTTGCAGCTTGTAAACAAAAAAAGAAGCCCTCTCTTTCGGGAGATGACCCGGTGGAAGTGTCGGACTTTATTGATTTTTTTCAACCGGTAAAACTTTCTTATCAATTCTCAGATACGGTATTGACGAAAAAAGAAAAAGACTCCCTCCTTATCAGTTACAAAATATTTACCCAGTTTGTTCCTGATTCGGTTTTGAGCTTAGTGTATGGAAAAACGGGCAAGCCAAAGATTTATCCTTTGGGAAAAGTTGAAGTGCCGGATGCAGAGACCTACCTGTTCGTAAAAACAGTAACTACTGATAAGAAGGCTGTCTTTATTCTGAGCTTTGACAAAAAACAGCAATTTACGGCAGCCATGACGGCATTAAAACCTGATAATAATACCGCCACAACACAGTCCCTGGTGATGGACAAGAAATATACTATCACAAAAATGGTGACGCTGAAAAATAAGGACGGAAGCCTGAGTGAGGGAAAAGATGCGTATGTACTGAATGCAGAAGCAGGAAATTTTATGCTCATTATGACCGATGCCCTTAATGATAAAATAACAGAATTGATTAACCCGATTGACACATTACCCAGGAAAAATAAGCTTTCCGCTGATTATACGAGTGGTAAAATGAACATGGTTTCTGTCCGTGATGGGAGGAAGAGTGACCGTATCAGTTTCTTTATCCATTTTGAAAAAAATAATGGTGAGTGTAGCGGTGAACTGAAAGGGGAAGCCCTGCTTAAATCACCAACTACTGCTGAGTACAGGGAGGATGGAGATCCCTGTGTGTTAAAATTTATCTTTCATTCAGCTTCTGTAACACTAAAAGAAGAACAGGGTTGTGGTTCCCGCCGCGGACTGAACTGTGCTTTTGATGGAAGTTTTGCAAGAAAAAAATATGTGAAGCCAGTGAACAATGTAAAGAAACCTGTCAAAAAATAGCAATTATTTTGTCATTGTAATCAACCCGGTATTTTCTGATTGTGTTTTACTTTTATTTTCAGGTTTTTTTTCCTTCGGATTGCTATACTCCTTTTTGTTGAACTCTTCTTCAATGATGAAAAATTAGTATTGCGGGGAGTTCAGGTCATTTCCTGATTAACTATTATCTTGCGCCTTCGTGTAAAAAACACACACTATGAGTTTTACCCAATTTTCTGTTCCGTACCCTGTTGAACCACGTTATGCAAAGAAAATCGCTTACTTCTCTATGGAGTTTGCCACTCATCAGCCGCTAAAGATTTATAGCGGGGGTTTGGGCTTTCTGGCCGGCTCTCATTTGCGCAGCGCTTATGAGTTAAAACAAAATCTTGCCGGCGTTGGTATTTTATGGAAGTATGGTTATTACGACCAGGAACGCCATCAGGATCAGACATTAGATGTGGCCTGGAATGAAAAGAAATTTCATTTCCTGGAAGATACAGGTATCAAATTCCAGATAAACATACATGAACATCCTGTTTGGGTGAAAGTGCTTTATCTGAATCCGGAAACATTTAAAACGGCACCGCTGTTTTTATTATCAACCGATCTGCCGGAGAATGATTATGTGTCACAAACTATCACTCATCGTTTGTATGATGCGAATGTGGCTACCAAAGTGGCCCAGTTTATTTTATTGGGAGTTGGCGGAGCAAAACTGATGGATGTACTGGGTTTTAATCCCGAACTCTATCATTTAAATGAAGCACATGGATTGTCGGCCGCTTTTTATCTCTACAATAAATTCAACAATAACATAGATGAGGTAAAGAAGAGATTAGTGTTTACCACCCATACACCCGAAGAAGCAGGTAATGAGAAACATGATATTTATCTGTGTCATAAGATGAGTTATTTCTGCGGACTGACAGTGGAAGAAGTGAAAAAATTATATGGTAATGACAGCGACCAGTTCAATCATTCATTAGCTGCCTTACGGTTTGCACATATAGCAAACGGTGTATCTCAATTGCATGGTCATGTATCAAGAGCTATGTGGGAAAAGTATGATAATATTTGCCCGATCATTTCTATTACCAATGCACAGAACTGGCAGTACTGGGCCGATAAGCAACTGTACCGTTTTAAGGAAGCCGGAGATGATTATGGCATTGATGACCGGAAAAAATATTTAAAGAAAAGAGCTTTTGAGATAGTGGCAGATCAGACCGGTAAAATATTCAATCCAGATGTGTTTACTATTGTATGGGCCAGGCGTTTTGCAGGATATAAACGGGCAGGGTTGATTACTACAGCAGAGGAAAGGTTTAAAAAATTATTGAGCAGCACAAAATATCCTGTACAAATTATCTGGGCGGGCAAACCTTATCCTGTTGACCATCCCGCCATCAGTGAGTTTAACCAGTTGGTTCACTTAAGCAAGCCCTATAAAAATGTAGCGGTGCTGATCGGGTATGAACTGAGTTTGTCAAAAAGAATGAAGCAGGCAGCAGACTGCTGGTTGAATAATCCCAGGGTGCCAAGAGAAGCATCCGGCACCAGTGGTATGACGGCGGCGATGAATGGGGCCGTAAATTTTTCTACTGATGACGGATGGATACCGGAGTTTATTAATCATGGTCATAATGGATTTGTTGTGCCGAAAGCTGATTATGCAAATATGGCCACCCATGAGCAGGATGAATATGACCTGAATAAACTATATGAAATTCTTGAGAATGAAATATTGCCATTGTATTATACCAACTACAGCACCTGGCGGCAGGTAATGAAAAATGGCATGCAGGATGTTCGTTTCCAGTTTGACAGCAACAGGATGGCAAACGAGTATTATGAATTGCTATATAAGTAGCAAACTAATACTGCCCGGATGTGCTATCAACTAATTTAGGTAACTTTAGGAAGAAGGTGTTCTTTCCTAATCATAGTTGTATGAAATCTGTAATTGGACTGGTAATGTTGTTCAGTGCCTGGCAAGCGGCTGCCCAAACCCCCGGCAGCAATGTGAGTGTACCTGCAAGATCCGGACCGCCCCTGTATCTCAGAGATTTATTCAGCACCCCACTTCAGCCTAAAACATATGCAGGTATTGAAGGCACTCCTTTCCTGGAGGATAGCTGGGTGCAGGCTAACCTGAAAGTGGATGGGAACCGGCACATTGATAGTATTTTCATTAAGATGAATCTCTACGAAAAGAAGATACATTTCCGGAATGAGGGGGGAGAAGAAATGGTAATAACCATGAACGTAAATGAAATAAGGATCACCGACAGTAATTCCACCCACCGGAATGCAGTATTCCTCTTAGGTTTCGAACAGGATAGAAACGGTTTTTTTCAGCTCATTACCAATGGTAAAAAGATGAAGCTGCTTAAAAAGATCAGCGTCTATAAATGGGAAACAAAACCATTTGGAGAAGAAGTAAAAAGACGATTCGAGATAACAGAACAGCTATACCTGTTCGCCAATGACAGGCTTTATGAAGAAACAAAAAACTGCTTATCGGTAGCCACTGCTTTTTTGGAAAAAGATGATGCACTCCGGTATATTTCCTCCAATGGGTTACGTTGTAATAAATTAGCAGACCTGGTGAAGCTGGTTGAATTTATGAATACGGCCTCTAAAATACCCTGAGCCTTCTTCTAAATAAATTGTTTAATTAAATCCTCTATTGCAGTTGTTTTGTTGTGAAAGCCTGCCAGTTTGAGTATGACTCCTTCCACCAACGCATCGGGACAGGAAGCCCCGCTGGTAATTAAAATCTTTACCCGTTCTTTTGCCGGCAGAAAATCATTCGTCAGTATTTCTTCTTTTGTATGAAAGTTATGATGGAGTATTTCTTTAGCCGAAAGAATCTTTTCTTCACTGTTAATAAAATAAGTGGGTAATTTCTCTTCGCATAATTCTACCAGGTGAGAAGTGTTGGATGAATTATAGCCACCAATCACAATGGCCAGGTCTGCTTCCGTTTCAAGCATCCCACTTACGGCAGTTTGGTTATCATTAGTGGCGTAGCAAAGTGTATCTCTTGTATCAGCAAATCTTTCTTCTATCTGAAAAGGGTTGAATGTCTCTGTCATTACCTGTTTCAGGTAATCGGCAATGGCCTGCGTATCACTGGCCAGCATAGTGGTCTGATTCACCACCCCGATACGTTGTAAATCTTTTGTTACATCAAATCCTGTGGAATATTGATTTTTAAACGCTGTATAAAAATCATCAGCAGGCTTTTCGCCGGTTATATATTTAGCTAATTCCTTTGCTTCACCCATATCTTTTACAACAACAGATGGGCCAGTGAAAGCAGCATGAGAGAAAGTAGCCCTGGTTTCTTCATGTGCTGGTTTGCCATGAATGATGATGGTGTAATTCTTTTTAGCAATCGCCTCACTGCGGTTCCATACTTTTTCTACAAACGGACAGGTGGTGTTATATTTCTCTGTTTGTATGCCTATACGTTTTAGTTTCTCTTCTATATCTAATGTGGTTCCAAAAGCCGGAATCAGGACAATGTCCTCATTGGTTATTTCCTCAAAAGATATCAGTTGCTTGCCGTAAGTATCCTGTAGAAATTGAATGCCATGTGCCTGCAGATCCGCATTTACCTGTGGGTTATGAATCATTTCACTGAGGAGGAAAATTTTTTTGTCCGGATTTTCTTCTACAGTTCTGAAAGCAATTTCGATAGCATTCTCTACTCCATAGCAAAAACCAAAATGACGGGCCAGGTAAATTTGTAAGGGGCCAAGATCCAGCAGGGTAGGGGAAAAATCTTTCTTCATCTTGTCCATTTCTTTCCGCTTTTTTTTAATAGCAGAGATCAACGGGCTGCGGTAAATAATAGGGACTTCGAAATTCTTCATTGGTGCAAAGGTAGCAAAGTCCGAAGTCAGAAGTCTGATGTCGGATCAGTCGTTTTAATGTAAAAGACTGCAAAGTGGGAAGGTTTTTTCGGACTTCTGACCTCAGATTTCTGACTTCCTGTCTCATACTTCCGACTTCTTCTTATCTTCCATCAAAGTTCGAACTATGCGATATGTATTGCTTGCTTTCTCTTTTTCTGCCATACTATTTTCCTGTAAGCTGATGAAGAAAAAAAATGAAAATGAAACCAACAAAAATACCAACAGCATGATAAACCGGTTTACACCTGTTGATTGGTCACACAGCACCAATATTTATGAAGTAAATGTCCGCCAATACACGGTGGAAGGAACTTTCAATGCATTTGCACAGCATTTACCCAGGCTGAAAGAGATGGGAGTGAAGACACTATGGTTTATGCCGGTCACCCCCATTGCACAAAAAAATATGAAAGGTTCACTTGGCAGTTACTATGCCTGTTCGGACTACACCGCTATCAATCCTGAGTTCGGTACGTTAGATGATTTTAAAAACTTAGTAAAGCAGGCACATCAAATGGGTTTTAAAGTCATTATTGACTGGGTGGCCAATCATACCGGCTGGGATCATGTATGGACAAAGGAACATCCGGAATACTTTCAAAAAGATTCTGCTACTAATGATTTTCAAATTGCCTCCGGCATGGATGATATTATTGAGCTTGATTTCAAAAACACTGCTTTAAGAAAAGCGATGAAAGATGCCATGCAATTTTGGGTAACCGAATGTGATATTGATGGATTCCGCTGCGATCTTGGTTTTTGGGTGGAACTTGATTTTTGGAAAGAGGCCAGAAAAGAATTAGATGCTGTAAAGCCCTTATTCTGGCTTGGTGAATTTGATGAACTGGATACTCCTGAATATGGGGAAGCCTTTGATGCCAGCTATACCTGGACATGGATGCACCGCACCAAAGATTTTTATCAAAAGCAGGAAGCATTAGATACACTTCTTACCGTACTGAAAAAATATGATGACCTTGGTGACAGCACCATGCGGGCCTGGTTTACTACTAATCATGATGAAAACAGCTGGAATGGAACGGAGTATGAAAAGTACGGGGATATGGCTAAATCCCTGGCGGTGTTCAGTGCCACCTGGAACGGTGTGCCTTTACTTTATTCCGGACAGGAGTTACCTAATACGAAAAGATTAAAATTTTTTGACAAAGACACCATTGCATGGACGGGTACTAATGTCCTGCATGATTTTTATAAAACCTTATTGAATCTACGGACTAATAATCCTGCTTTGCGCAGCGGCGACCCGACTGTGCAGACCTTCCGCATCAAAACCAGCGACCCCGAAAATGTGTTTGCCTTTCTGCGAAAGAAGGGGAGTAAAGAAGTACTGGTGCTGCTAAATCTTTCTCCGCAAAAAGATCTTCATTTTGAGATACTGGATTCAACAATAACAGGAATTTTCAAAAATATTTTTTCAGGGGCCGCTAATGATTTTACAAAAGAAAAAAGTTTTGAAATGCAGGGCTGGGAATATTTAGTGTATGAAAAATAAAAGCCCCAACCCCTAAGGGCTTGCTACGGTACAAGCCAACTTATTTGAAAAGACTAATGTCAATTACAAGCCCTTTTTGAAATAAAAGAACCGCCCGGGTAAACAAGGCGGTTCTTTTATTAATATTTTATCAATAAATATCTACGGCATCTCATCAAGGTTCAGCGGATACCTGTAAACACCTTCATAACCCGGATAAATTCCTTCCAGCTGTATGCTTTCACCTTTCAGACTGGTAATAGCCTGGCCCAATTCTTCAATACTCGTAATATCAACACCATTCACACTGGTAATAATAAAACCGTCCTGCATTCTTGTCTGACTGAATGCACCTCCTGTTTTAATTTTCTTTACCAGCACACCACCTTCAATTTCATATTTAGCTGCTGTCGTTTTATCTATGGTTTGCAGATCGGCACCAAGTTTTTCACCAACACCTGCTATGGCGGTTTGCTGGTAAGTCCCGGTTCTGGCGGTTAGTACGGCAGAAGTGGTATATTCTTTTCCGTCCCTGCGGTATGTAATATTTATTTTTTCACCGGTATTATAAGAAGATACGGTGGCCTGTAATTCTGACCATGAATTAATGGGCACATCATTTATTTTGGTAATAACATCACCTTTTTTTAGTCCTGTAGAAGCAGCTGCACCATCCTTTGCCACCTCACCGATATAGGCTCCGTCACCTGCATCAAATTTATCCTGCTGGGCAGAAATACCTAAATAGGGTCTTTTTACATCACCGAATTTAATCAGGTCGTTCACAATTTTTTTAACCAGGTTTACCGGTATAGCAAAAGAATAGCCTGCATAAGTACCCGTTGGAGCATAAATGGCAGAGTTGATACCTACTAATTGTCCGTCGGTGTTTATTAATGCGCCACCGCTGTTACCCTGGTTTACGGCAGCATCAGTTTGAATAAAGGATTCGATTGGTGTCTGGCTTTGACGACCATTGATGCCGATATTTCTTCCTTTAGCACTTACAATGCCGGCTGTAACAGTAGTTTCTAATGTAAGAGGATATCCAATTGCCAATACCCACTGTCCCAGCTTTACATTGTCTGAGTTGCCATACAACAGTAAAGGAAATCCTGTACCATCAATTTTCAATACGGCTATATCGCTGCTTGGGTCTTTACCAATTACCCTGGCTTTGTAAACTTTTTTATTATGAAGTGTAACGGTAATTTCATCAGCTACCCCTGTGCCACCATCGGAAACCACATGGTTATTGGTAATGATGTATCCATCATCACTGATAATAACGCCACTGCCTGAGGCTCTTTGCTCAGGTTGCATTTGTGATCCGCCGTTGTTGAAAAACTGTTCGAATAAATCTTCCATACTGTTATTGCGGTTGCGGGGAAGCTGGTTACTCGCCTTTTTAGCGGGAATTTTCGTTTTGATATGCACAACAGCAGGTACGGCAGCATTGGCAGCCTTTGTAAAATCAACCGGATCTCCTGCACCGGCTACATTATCAAGGAAACCAGCATAATTCACCGGCACTTTGCCGTCACTGCTTTGCGTAAATGCTGTTTTTGATGTATTTATTTTGCTATAAATCCAAACACTGCTTACTGCTGATACAGCACTTATTCCAACAATCAGCAAAATTTGTTTCCATTTCATATTCTTGTCAGATTTTAATGATAATTATTGTTTTCATAGTTTTTTAATGCTCTGCAAAGTAACGAAGCAATTAGTGCAATTAACTGCCACTAAATTAGTTTAACAAATCGTTTACCAAGCCCTTCGTATTTCTCTTGTAGTGTAAAATTACAATGATTTTTGGTTTACGAAATACCCGGCTTCACGGATTTTTTGACAGCCATTAAAAACTGAAGAGTGTCCACCTTGTCGGCATAATCAGTTAGAGAAGGTAATTGAGCATCTCCAAAAGGAATATGACTATTCCCGGCAATACACTGCAAATCAGTATTGTCCGCCAATGATCGGGCCAATTTTTTTTCGCCGGAGTAGTATTCATAATTCAGCTGGCTGATGGGAGAAAACAGGGCTTCATCTTCTATCAGGAGGATAGAACCATTGGTCATATAATATTTCTTGTTCAGCAGGTTTACCGCCAGGTTGTAATCATAATTGTTCTTGTATTTATGATGATCGGCGAGGTAATTATATTTTCTGAAAGCTTCCAGTAAGGGGATAAAATCGTATTCCCGGGGTACATAAATTTTTGTCACATTGCGGCAGCCCAATCCAAAATACAGATATACATCATCTGCCAGTTTTTCAAGTTCTTCCGTAGTTTCTTTACCGGTTAATATTGCGACAGATGTTTTATTCCGGCGGATAATATGAGGATATTTTCCAAGATAATAATCAAAATATCTCGACGAATTATTGCTGCCCGTAGCGATGTAAGCATCACAACCTTTCAGCATCTCTGAAAATTCAACTATGTTTTTTACTTCATCATCCCATTCTGCCAGTTTCTCCACCAGATGCTTTATAAGTACCTGGTCTTTTGAGGAGGATTTGATAACAGCTTTATGTCCGCTGATAAAAACGCAAAGAAAATCATGGAATCCTACGAGGGGAATATTGCCGGCCATTACGATACCAACCGTTTGAGATTTGAATCCTGAGCTTGCCGGAGGAAAGGTTTGAAGTTGGTAAGACTCTGCCCAGGGTTGCAATTTTTCTTTGTATAAAAAAGACCGGGCAATATTTTGGGTAGCCAGTTCCACAAATTCATGAATAAACCAGCCATTTTCCCTACTGGCTCTTTCTTTTGCCTGTTGCCAATTCTCATCGTCCGATAAAATATATTCACCCAGCCGAACCAATAAATAAATACGATGTTGTAAATTCATTCCGATAATTTATTTTCGCAAAAATAACCCTGAACCCATTAATTAAATTATTATGGCTATTAAGATAACTGATGAATGTATTAACTGCGGCGCCTGCGAGCCTGAATGCCCCAACAATGCCATTTATGAAGGTGGTGTAGAGTGGGCTATCACTGATGGCACTTCTGTAAAAGGTTCATTTACCCTGCTGGATGGAACAGTAGTGGACGCAGAACAGAAAAATGCTCCTGTAGCGGTGGATATTTATTATATAACTCCGAATAAATGCACTGAGTGCCAGGGCTTTCATGAAGAACCGCAATGTGCTGCGGTGTGCCCGGTGGATTGCTGTATACCGGATGAAATGTACCAGGAAACGGTGGACGAATTATTAGCCAAAAAAGAAAAGTTACATATTTAATTTGTGCTGCCGGTGTGCATAAATTCTGTACCTGTTTGATGGCATACGGAACAAAGTTTGGTATCTTACAGGCATATCGTAAAGATATGTAGCAGTGAAAGCTGCCTAATTAGTGGCGGGTGATATTTCCCGTCGTAAAAAGGTGAAGGAGAAACGGCCTTCACCTTTCTTACTTAGAGTCCTTCCCGGATAGGTATTTTCAGGCTGTTTTATTGAGAATTGTATATTGAGCATTGAATATTGAACATTACATGGTACAAAAATGCTCAATATTCAATATACAATTTTCAATGTTCATAGCCAGTGCCGGGTGTTTTCCAATATTATTTGTTAATCCTTTCTCATAACAATATTGCAACCGTTGGACATCTTAAAATTTTCAGCAATATTTGCATAGTTTAAAACCCACTACACTACAAACGATGAAGAAGAACATAGCTCTTGTAACCGGCGGTTTTTCTGGCGAAGCGGTAATATCCTATAAAAGTGCTGTGACGATTAACAACAATCTGGACAGAAATCATTTCAACGTTTATAAGATTGATATTAACCGGGAAGGTTGGTTTTATAGCCTCACGGATGGAAGAAAATTAGAAGTTGACAAAAATGATTTTTCCCTTCAGATAGATAACCAGAAAATAAAATTTGATGCTGTCTTTATAGGAATGCACGGCACTCCGGGTGAGGATGGAAAGCTGCAGGGTTATTTTGATACCTTAAAAATTCCTTACACGGGGTGTGATGCTGCTACGTCCGCTATTACTTTTAATAAGCGATATGCTGTGGCAGTGGCGGGCATGGCAGGTATAGCAGTCGCTAAGTCATTAATGCTGATAAAAAATAATTTTACCAGCCCTGACGAAATCATCCGTCATTTAAAATTTCCTGTATTTATAAAGCCAAATAATGGTGGTTCCAGCATAGGCATGTCAAAAGTGGATAAGATTTCTGATGAGTTGGGCTTTGCTATAGAAAAGGCTTTTATAGAAGATGACCAGGTGCTGGTGGAAGAAATGGTAAAAGGAAGAGAATTCACTGTGGGTGTTTTTAAAACAAAAGGTAATATCATTGTACTGCCGCTTACGGAAGTAAAGGCACATGACGATAAAAGTTTTTTCGATTTTGAAGCCAAATACCAGGGCAAGTCCACTGAAACTACCCCGGCCGAAGTAGAGGAAACAGTTGCTGATAACATAAGGGAAACAGCCAGGAAAGTATATTCCACTTTCAATTGCCGGGGTGTAGTACGGATTGACTTTATATATAATGAAGCAGAACAAAGGCCTTATATGCTGGAAGTAAATACAATTCCTGGTCAGAGTGAAGCCAGCATAGTGCCGCAGCAGGTAAAGGCCATGGGCTGGAGCTTAAAGGAGTTTTATACCAAATTAGTTGAGGAGGTTTTATAAAAGTAATTCCGGGATTTCAAAAATTCACACTGTGTTCAAATTCATTACACATCGTCCTTTATGGCTAAATATCCTGACAGGTATTTTATTGGCTGTTATCATCTTTTCGTTATTTCTTCTTTCGCTCAACTGGCTTACAGGTCATGGACGTTCCGCTACCGTGCCTTCTGTTGCCGGCAAGAAATACGACGAAGCCATACGACTGCTAAAAAAGGCTGGTTTTGATGCAGAGATTCAGGATTCTGTATATGTTGATACGGTAAAACCCCTGACTGTTATAAAACAAATACCCGAAGCTGATGAAGTAGTGAAATCAAACCGCACTGTTTTTCTTATAATCAGCCGGGCGGTACCGCCATTTGTAGAAATGCCCAATCTTGTTGGTTACAGCTTTCGTAATGCCGAGATGGTATTAAAAAATATGGATCTTAAAATAGGCGACACTACATTTAAGCCTGATTTTGCAAAAAATGCTGTGCTGGAACAATGGTACAGCGGAGCTGCTATTGTACCGGGTACTCAGATCAGGAAAGGTGCAGTAATATCATTGGTCTTGGGCGATGGGGTGGGTAAAAGAGAATTTACTGTGCCGGTAATAACAGGGATGCAATTTGGTGAAGCCAGAGCAATTCTGGAAGCGAATGGAATTGTTATCGGTGCTATTGTAACCGACGCAAACGTTTCTGATACGGTGAATGCCTGGATATACAAACAAAATCCTCAGCGGTTTGATGAGGAAAAAAGAATTCAGCATATCCGTTCCGGGCAAACCATGGATGTTTGGCTTCAGGTGGATAAACCTACTAAGGATAGTACCGATACCCCTTTACCATTATAAGTATTAACGATGCAGCAAATAACTGTTGAAGAATTAAAAGCCCGGATCGATGCCGGTGAAAAATTAAATATTATTGATGTAAGGGAGCCACATGAATATGCGGAGTTCAATATCGGAGCAGCGTTGATTCCACTCGGAAAAATTCAAACCATGCAGATTGATGAGATTGAAGATTTGAAAGAAGAAGAAGTGATTCTTCATTGCCGCAGTGGCCAACGCAGTATGGTTGCCTGCTTGTTTTTAGAAACGCTGGGTTTTAAGAATACCAAGAATCTTGCAGGAGGTATGCTGGCCTGGCAAGAGAAGTTTAGCCAGAAAAGTTCATAGTCATTAGTCAGGAGTCTTGAGTACTTCGCTTCAACTCCTGACTAACGATTCAAGACTCACAGTCTCAGGTTCACTCCAATCATAAAATTTCTTTCCGCCATCGGAAAATAGAAATTCTCAGTTATAGTTTCTCCACCAACAAAGTAGCTGTAAGTGTACCCGTTTGGCTCATACTTCTTGCCGAAAATATTATTTATTTGTGCGATGATGTTTACTTCTTTCAACCATTTCTTTTTAATAGTATAGATAGCTCTGACATCCTGTAAAAAGAATGAATTAAGTGAACGGCTGTCAGTTTGAGTATTATCGAGATATTGGTTGCTTACATATTTACTTAATAAGCTTAGTTCTGCATTTTTAAACGGTAAAAAATTAATATTTGCTCCGCCAACAACACGGGGAGAGTAAGCAATATCCGGGGAAGAATAATTTTTAGTTTGCTGTCCACCGTTATCATAATCATCAATATATTCAGTAAAATTCTGCACTTTGTTTTTACTGAAAGCAAGATTAGCCGCCACATTCATATATGAATTGAATTTAATGCCACCCTGCAGTTCAATTCCCATTCGATAGCTATCAGGGATATTGGTTCTTGTATAAGCTCCCACATCATTAATTTTACCTGTCAGCACCAGCTGGTTATCATATTTCATATAGTATAAAGTAGCAGCCCAGTTGCAGTTAGCTTTCTTTTTTTCAATACCTGCTTCAAAGTCATGCATCCTTTCGGGCTTTGGTAATTGCGAGACACCTGCTTCAAAATCATCCCTGTTGGGTTCTTTGGCAGCTACACCGTAAGAGAAATAAGCATTCCACCCGTTTCGGTTATAACTAATACCGGCTTTAGGATTAAAAAAATTGTAGTTGTTGTTAATATTCACAGTAGGATTATCCCGGAAACCATCAATGCTATACTCCACATGGCGGTATTGAAGATCAATAAATAAATTCCACCAGGCAGAGAATTTTTGCTGCCATTTGCCATAAAGATTGAAATCATTCTTCTTCGCTTCATGGTCATACCATTTGTAATCAGGCCCAGGTATTCCGCCATTGGATGCCCATACTAATTTGCCGTAATGGTCACCATCGTAGCTGGTATAAGCGCCGCCGAAAACTAATTGGGTGCAGTTCTTTTTGTAGTGGAGGGAGAAAATATTTCCATAGAAATAATTGTCTAACCAAAGTTGACGGATGAAGTCAGATTCTGTGACGGCTGTTCCACCAATTACGGGATTTGGTAAGCCATAATCGGCATATTCTTTTGCTGCTTTGTATTGCTCATAATAACCTCTTCCTCTCGTTAAGAACAGCGCCGTGTTAAATGAAATGTCTTTATTGATTTGTTGGGAATAGAAAAACTGGTAATGCGTTTGAATATAATTATCCGTTTCATTTTTATACGGCTCCCCGGCTTTTTCCATCCCGGCATAATTGACAGTGCGGTTGCCGCTTTTCAAATCAGCTTCGGAAATGCCGTACCAGGCCTGGTAGGTTTTTTCTTTGCCGGTAAAAATGTTAAGCCGCAAAGTGGTTTTGTTATTTAAATAAGCAGCAGACAAATAAGCTGATTTAAGATTGCTGGCGGCCCGGTCTATATATCCAGCACTGCTAATGCTGGAAAGCCGTGCATCTGCAGTAAAATGTTCGTTCAATAAACCGCTTCCCAGTTTTACCGTGTTTTTCCAGGTGTTGAAAGAACCATAGGTATTATTGATTTCGGCAAAAGCTTCTTTATTTACTTCATTGGTGCTCATATTAATGCTGGCACCAAATGCACCGGCTCCATTGGAAGAGGTGCCTGTCCCCCGTTGTATCTGGATGGAGTTCACCGAAGAACTAAAATCAGGAAGATTTACAAAAAAAGTTCCCTGGCTTTCTGCATCATTATAGGGGATGCCATTCAGTGTTACATTAATCCTTGTTGCGTCGGTTCCTCTTATGCGGATGCCCGTGTAACCGACTCCATTCCCTGCGTCAGAATTGATGACAACGGAAGGAGTTTGATTC
>JANPMI010000154.1:0-19969 GCA_031422725.1 Chitinophagaceae bacterium
CCATAGCAGACAGCAACAATGTATATATGATACGGCTGGACAGTGTGGGAAATGCGGGTCTTTGTTCGGGCATAAGCACCAGTGATCTCACAGTAGTTACTCCTTCTTCATCAACTACTACTACTGGCATTGCAGATTTGGGTAATGTAGCCATCAACAGCCCTGTGATTACAGTTGGCGTTATAAGTTTTGTTCCGGTAACTAATACGGTGTGTTATGATTGTAAACAAATAATTCCAATAATTCCTCCCGACACAACCTGTATAAACGGCATTTCATTTTATCAGAAGTATTATGGTGGGAACAAAGATGAGTTTGGTTTAAGCCTGGCATCAACGGTTGATAGCGGATATGTGATAGCAGGTCACACCAACAGTTTTGGCAACGGAGGGTATGACGGGTTGCTGATGAAGGTGAACAAGAAAGGAAATACGGTATGGAGTAAAGCTTTTGGTGGTGGAGGTAATGATATATTTTATTCGGTAAAACGGACGACAGATAATGGTTTTATAGCTGTGGGGCAAACCAAATCGTATGGCAACACCGCAGGCGATGCCTGGTTGGTGAAACTGGATGTGTCAGGTAATGTACAGTGGTCAAAGAAATACGGAGACGGAAATGTGAATGGTGAGATAGCTTATGATGTGGTACAATTATCAGATGGCGGTTATGCCTTTTGCGGATCGCACCGGTTTGCGCCGGGTTCAGCAGAAGGCTTTGTAGTTCGGACAGATAACCTTGGGAATGTTATTTGGAGCAAGCAGTATGGAACTTCAGGTTCAGATCAGCTTCCGGGGTTAGTAGAAGATGGTAATTCTCTGGTAGTGGTAGGATTTTACCAGGGCGGATCTTTCTATGATAGTTATGTAATGAAATTAGATAAATCTAACGGTGCAGTACAGTGGATCAGAGGTTATGATGCAGAAGGGCGGAGTAACTGGTTCACCAGGATAAACAAGACAAATACCGGTTACCAGGTGCTATCTGTGATAACAGATAATTTTGCTGACCAGAACCAGCAGGAGTGTGTTTGGAACCTGGATGTAAACGGGAATATGCAGAATGTACGAAAGCTGGTGATACCGGGCACCTGGACACTCAGTTATGGCTGGTATAGTCTTCCCGATGGAGGATTTATAGCGGTGAACAGTGAGAATACTGCTGGTGCTGACTTGATCTTCTGTAAAGTAAATGCAAACGGAAGTCTTGGTTGGTCAAAGAAATATGTAAGAAGTGGTAAACAGCAGATAGCAGGGCTTACAGCATCACCTGAATGGGGCGGCTATGCAGGAGTAGGCTATAATAACAACCCGGGAACCATAGCAGACAGCAACAATGTATATATGATACGGCTGGACAGTGTGGGAAATGCGGGTCTTTGTTCGGGCATAAGCACCAGTGATCTCACAGTAGTTACTCCTTCTTCATCAACTACTGCACCGGGTATTACAGATTTGGGTAATGTGGCCATCAACAGCCCTGTGATTACAGTTGGCGTTATAAGTTTTGTGCCGGTAACTAATACACTTTGTTTCTATTGCTATCCCAAACCTACCGGTACTACAAGACCTGTAACTGGTATGCGAACAGAACATATTTTAAAAGTATATCCTAATCCTGTGGCTGGCGGGGTAGTTAATTTATCAATTACTGCTGAGTATGAAGACAGAGCTGTTATCAGTATCGTTGATTTAAGCGGTAACCTGATATCAATATTAGGCTCAAAAGATATCAGCCCTGGTAATAATTTAATCAGGTTGGATCTTCCCCGGCGATTACAGTCTTATTCCAATTATTATATCCGGGTGAAATATTCGGCTTTCATAAACTCCGTTCAGATTTTTGTAGTAAACCAATAATCTATAAACTATTAAGATGAAAAAAGTAATAACTATAATTTTTGTTGTTTTATCAGTAAGTGCAATTATTATTTCCTGTAAAAAAGAAGGTCCGCAGGGCCCGGCAGGTGCTGCAGGCCCCCAGGGAGCAACTGGTCCGCAGGGTAATCCCGGATCAACCGGTCCACAAGGTCCGATTGGACCACAGGGTCCGGTAGGCAGTGCTAATGTTATTTATTCAAGGTGGACTAACGGTTCAAGCTGGACAATTGATGGAGCAACAGGATTAAATTATTTTGATATTACAACGGCTTCATTAACTCAAAATATTTTAAGCGGCGGCACTATGCAGGTGTACTGGGCAGTATTGGGAGATACAGTTAATCATGTAAGACACTTGCCATTTTTTGAAACTATTGGTCCCGATATTTATTACCATAATCCTAAATACAGCATAGGTAAAATAAAAATTGAAACCAGTAATCTTTCAATGGCAACCAGCAACAGGTACCGGTTCATACTTATTCCGGGTGGAGTAGTAGGTGGCAGGGGTACTATTGATTTTTCGAATTATCATAAAGCCATAAGAAGCCTCGGTGTACCTGAATAATTATTTGCTCAACAATTTTTAAGATCAGCCTCCATCATTTCAGTTATAAGCTGGTCCAGTGTGCAGGATGGCACCCAGCCTAATTTTTCTTTTGCCTTGGTTGCATCACCAATCAATAAATCTACTTCAGTGGGGCGGTAATATAATTTATCAACACTCACCACTACCTGGCCAGGCCGCAACTGGTACGCAGGATTGTTGCATTTTACTACTAATGCTTTTTCATTTTCTTCGCTGCCCTCCAATTGCAGTTCAATGCCACAATGGGCAAATGATTTGATAACAAAATCTCTGACAGTAGTACTTATGCCGGTCGCAATCACATAATCCTCGGGTTTATCCTGTTGCATAATGCGCCACATCGCATCTACATAATCACGGGCATGACCCCAGTCTCTTTTTGCATTTAAATTGCCCAGATATAATGTTTGTTTTTTACCCCTGGCAATCGCTGAAACAGCACGGGTTATTTTACGGGTAACAAAAGTTTCACCCCTTACCGGGCTTTCATGATTGAATAAAATACCATTACAGGCAAACATGCCATACGCTTCACGATAGTTAACAGTTATCCAGTAGGCATATAGTTTCGCCACCGCATATGGTGACCGGGGATAAAAAGGGGTGGTTTCATTTTGTGGTATGGCCTGCACCATACCGTACAATTCAGATGTAGAAGCCTGGTATATCTTTGTTTTCTTTTCCAATCCTAATATGCGAACAGCTTCAAGGATTCTTAATGCCCCCATGCCATCTACGTTGGCCGTGTATTCCGGCGTTTGAAAACTGATGTGTACATGGCTCATAGCACCCAGGTTGTAAATCTCATCCGGCTGCACTTTTTGTATTATATGGATAATTCCCGCAGAATCAGTCAGGTCGCCATAATGCAAAAACAAATTCACATTATCCTCATGTATATCCCTGTAAAGGTGATCAATTCGATCAGTGTTAATCAAAGATGACCGTCTTCTTACTCCATGCACTTCATAGCCTTTGCTGATAAGAAGTTCTGCCAGGTAAGCTCCGTCCTGTCCTGTAATACCGGTGATTAATGCCTTTTTTTTCATTCGTTGATTTTAAAATTTTGTCCTTAGCGGCAAAAATACAATTTTGCGGCATACTTTATTTGATACTAAGTTTGCACAGCATAAATTGTAACAAAATATGGCAGAAACATTAGGCTCATTATGTGATAAACTTACTATTGTTAAACTAAAACAATATCATTCTGAAGATGAGTTAAGACTTCAAAGTCTTAAGCAACAAGAGCAGCAATTGCAAGCTGAGATAAATGCTTTTGCAGCGGATGCTATTGCTGGAAACATTCCTGCGGAAAGACTTGTTTTTTCTGCCAATAAAATTTTTAAAAAGAAAGGGAACGAGACCAGGGATATAACCGGTCAAATCGGGGAGGTGTTTGCAGAACTGGCAAAAGTTAATTGTGATCTCTGGCATGAACAGGAAAAAGTGTATGAATTTGAAAATGTTCCTGTGGAAGAAAAAGACACAGTAGTAAAGCGGTTGGCGATTTTAAATCTTGAAAGAAATAAATGTATTGATGCAATAGACAGGCAGTTTCAGAATGCTGTTGCCGGAAAAAAATAAACATGTCCAAAGCAATCATATTCGGCATTAATGGCCAGGATGGCTTTTATTTAAATCAGTTACTTCAGCAGAAAAAAATTGAAGTGACTGGTGTTTCCCGTTCGGCTGGTGCCTGGATACAGGGAGATGCAGGCAACAGGAGTTTTGTTGAATCATTGGTGAAATCAATTCAACCTGATTATATCTTTCACCTGGCAGCCAATTCAAAAGTTAGTCATGACTTATTATTTGAACATCAGTCAACTATTGTAAATGGCACGTTGAATATTTTAGAAGCAGTTTCTCAGCATTCATCTTTCTCCAGGGTATTTATTACCGGAAGCGGATTACAGTTTGTTAATGATGGAAACCCAATTAGTGAGAAAAATGAATTTATTGCCCGTGATGCTTATTCACTGGCCCGCATACAATCTGTGTATATGGCCAGGTATTACCGGAATAAGGGAATTAAAACTTTTACAGGCTACCTGTTTCATCATGATAGTCCGTTGAGGACTCAGCAACATCTCAATCGTAAAATTGCTGATGCTGTCAAAGCAATTGCCGCAGGTAAAGAATATCCGCTTGCAATTAGTGATGTAACAGTTGAAAAAGAATTTGGTTTTGCCCGTGATATTGCACAAGGAATATTTCACCTGGTGCAGCAGGATAATTTACAGGAAGCATGTATTGGTACGGGCAAACCATATAGTATAGAAAAATGGCTGGATTTATGTTTTTCTTCTATCGGTAAGAATTGGAAAGACTATGTGAAGTTGAAAAGGGATTATGTTCCGGGTTTTAAAAAATTGATCAGCGATCCTTCAGCCATCAATGCCACAGGCTGGAAAGCAGCAATGGATATAGAAGAACTGGCAACACTGATGCTTACATCTTCCTCTTAATAATAATGCTGAAGACTCCGAAGAAAATATTGCTCGGTATGCTGGTAGCCAATGGCGATTGCCTGCTGGCTACTGTATTGGCTAAACAAATTAAAAAAGATTACCCCGGCTGTCATCTTACCTGGGCAATCAGCAACCTCTGCCGGCAGGTTATTGATAATAATCCTGATGTAGATGCAGTTTGGGAGGTGAAACTCACTGATAAAAAAGAAGGAGTAAAAGAGGGTTGGTTCCCTTTTCAGCAGGAAGCTTTACAAAAAAAAGAAGCCGGCGAATTTGATGAAGTTTTCTTTACCCAAATTTATCCTTCTAATGTACACAATTACGATGGCACTACCCGTGGCACTATTTATAATGCTTATCCTCATCCCGTAACCGTAGAGGCAAGACCTGTTTTGAAACTATACGATCATGAAATAAAAAAGGTGAGTGAGTTTGCCCGGCTACACTGTTTAAATGAATACAAAAATGTTATTCTTTTTGAATGTTCATCTTTTAGTGGTCAGTCCTTTGTTACACCGGCATGGGCGATTACAGTTGCAGAGAAACTCGTTAGCCAGTTTGAAGAACTGTTTATAATTGTTTCCACACATATTGAATTGGAAAGTTTTCATCCCCGTATCATTATCGCTAACACCCTATCCTTTCGTGAAAATGCCGAGTTAACAAAATACTGTAGTCTCCTTGTTGGTTGTTCCAGCGGCATTACCTGGATAGCAACGACAGATTGGGCAAAAAGATTGCCCATGATCCAGTTTCTAAGAAGAGGCATAGGGTTCACTTTTGCCTCTGTAGTTTACGACCATGAATATTGGGGACTAACCACCTCCGGTATTATTGAAACCACGGAAAATAACGTTGATAAGGCTGTTGAATTAATTAGTTCAGGATTAAAAAATGGCATTGATATAAATAAAAATATATATCATAAGCAGCTAAAGCCACGGTTTATGTCTTTGCTTAAATACTCCTTTATGTTTTTTCGCAGAGGTAAATTTGGAAAATCATGGAGAATTACCAGGAATTTTATTTTAAGGAATTATATCAGGAAGAAAAGGGCTCTTTGACTAGTTATTCTTTTGTGTCACGAACGTAGCAAAAGTGTAATTAATATTCTCAAACCAAAAATCTGGTTGCAGGTAATCCCAGTTATAACTGCCATAAATACTACAATTTTTCATGTTTTGGGGCAGCCTACTTTCCAGATCATAATTTGTATAAAATCTGAAATCTACATTAGGAATTTTATCTCCGGGTTTGTAATCCTGTTTGTAATCACAGGTTAAAACGGCAAAACCACCAGGGTTGAGCATTTCAGCTATTTCTTTTACAAATTTGTTATCATTTTCTACATGTTCAATTACTGACGTGGAAAAAATAATATCGTATTTGTTTTGCAGCACTCCCGGCTTAGTCATAAAAGTATTGAGATCATAATTAAGAAGAGGGTCAATTCCGTCAACTTCAAAACCTAGTTTTTGCAAGCCTAACAAAGCGGTGTCTTCATAGCAACCTACAGACAGAATATGTGGATTTGAAAATTTCCGGGAAATATTCCTTACCGTTTCAAAAACAAAGGCTTGCTGAATATTGGCCTCTGGTATTTTTCTGCTCATTTCATCAGGGCTAAACTGGCATAAAATTTTTATTACTGCGTCATACTGTTCTCTTGCCTTGTTGTCTAAAATGCGGTTGAAATTACTTTCTTCAAACAACAGTTCTTTTTTGGAAATATCGTATGATGCGTATTCACTTTTTCGCTTATTAGTCTGTCCGGCAAGCATGAGTTTGTCCCGGTTAATAGAACTTTTTGCAAGCTTGGTAAATTTTGAAATAACTTTCCTGACAGGTGTTTTTTCAATCAACGAGAGTAATGAGCTTTTAACAGAAGATTGTTGTTTAAAGTTACATAAAGCATTTTTTACAATCCTTTCATAATCCCAGGACAGGTTTTCGGCAGTCCATTCTTTTTTATATGGTTCTAGTGGTTTTGTGCCAGTTTCAATTATTGCTTTTAGTGAAGTGTCCTCAATACAGATAGAAGGCTGAGTATTTGTAACATTTCTGAACATGTTACTTTTTGTTATTGCGATGGGCTTATTAACTGCCAGTGCTATATCAATTACACTGGAAATGCCACGGTTCTTATTTTCTTCATAAAAAAAGCAGTTGATAGTATTGCCTGCAAGAAAATCAAGCACTTCCTGCTGGGATAAAAAATCATGGGTGATTTTTAACTGAATCCCTGGTTTATGAATTAATTGTTTACAGGCTTCGGCATAGGCCTTTGCTCCATGACCATCAGCATCCCCAAATTTTGCAAAAGGGATATTCAAACGAATAATTGCTTCATCAAACTCTTCCTGTACTTTTTTAATAATTTTTGTATATCCTTTTCCTTTTGTACCAAACCCAAAACTTCCAATTGTTAGCACAGGCGGAGACGCTTTTGTGTCTGTATAGGAAGGAATCAACCTGCCGGTTTTAAAAACGATAGGGTTAGTAAGTAAAACAGTCGGGTCAGGTGCAATATGAAAGTCAAAAAGTGTTTTGTTAGCTTTGTTAACCCGTTCTTGTGTTACTTCATGGATTATACCAATATGTGGCAGAATTATTTTTCTTGTAATGCCGGTATTTAACCAGGACATTGTACTGGGATGATAATTGTAAATAACAGATGCCGGTTTGTGAGTGCTGATAAGCTCTTTGAGATGATTGTTGTCAGAACATTCACAGTAGATGAAATTATATACAACAGATTTTTTTATGGCACTATACACCGTTTCACCAAACTGATGGACGCCACATTCTTTTTCCGGGTGATTAACAAATAAAACAGTA
This sequence comes from Chitinophagaceae bacterium, assembly GCA_031422725.1. Lineage (GTDB taxonomy): Bacteria > Bacteroidota > Bacteroidia > Chitinophagales > Chitinophagaceae > JJ008. The sequence goes on from JANPMI010000154.1 coordinate 7,782, forward strand.
TCATTCATCTTATACAATTTCAATAAAAGGTAAAGGGAAAATAAATTTTCCGCCTGCTGCCCGGTATTCCTTTTCTCTGTCAAGGATATTATTTCTGAAATGCCAGGGCAGAACAAATAAATAATCCGGCTTCATCGCTTTTGCTTCTGCCTCTGATACAATGGGAATTAATGTTCCCGGTGTATAAGCTCCGAATTTTTGTTCATTCACTTCTGCAATGCAATCCAGGTATTGTGTTCCGATATTACAATACTGCAGCAGCACATTTCCTTTTGTGGAAGCACCATAACCAATTATTTTTTTGCCCTCATTTTTAATTTTGCCCAGCAGGCTTATTAAACTTTCCCGGTGTTCCCGGACTCTTTCTGCAAACTCACGATAAGGTTTTTCCGTATTCAGCCCCATCTTTTCCTCTTCTTCCAGCATCCAGTTGATGACGGCTGTATTCTGAACATGCTTTGATTCTTTTTTTGCAGCGGTAACCGCAAAACTTCCACCGTTGATATCGTTTTGTTCAATATCAATAATCTTCAAATTGCTTTTATCAAGAATATATTTTACCGAAATAAGCGAATAATATTCCAAATGTTCCTGGCAAATGGTATCGTATGAATTAGTCCGGAGCATGGAGGGCAGGTAGCTTTGTTCAAAATGCCAGATGCCATCGTCGGCCAAAACCGCTTCAATATCAGATGCAAATTTTACCGGGTCTTCCAGATCGTAAAACATGGCGATAGAAGTAACAATTTTTGCTTTTTCATCAGGGAATATTCTCCTGAAGTTATCTGCGGTAAAGAAATCAGGGACTAATGAAATGTCATTCGTATAATATTCCCTGAACTTATTGCCTGTCGGATCAATACCAATACGTCGGAGGTGAGCCGGATAACATTTCAGTGATGTGGCATCGTTGCTGCCAATATCTAAAACAATATCGTTGGGTGATGTCCTGACTTTTTTCAACAGGGTATTCACTTTATTCTTTAAGTGATTTACCATGCTCTGGTTAAGACCTGACCGGTAGCCATAATTATCTCCGTACATTTCATCCAGGCTATAGGATTGTTTCATCTGCACCAGGCCACTGGCAGGGCACCAAACCATATCAACAGGCCCTTTGGTCACCAACTGATCTTTTGAAGTGGGGAAAACACCTGTAAGATATTGTTCGCCCAATGACAATACATTTACTAAATTGCCGCTGCCGCTTATCCTGCAATGTTTTATTTCTTTGTACATTAATTCTACCGGATTTAAGGCTGCAATATTAAGTCATTTTATTTCAATTGCCGATGAAGGTTTCTGTTATCATAATTAATTACAACACTTTTGCTTTAACCAGCAACTGTATCCGTTCCGTTATTAATAAAACAAAAGGGATTGACTATGAAATCATATTAGTGGATAATGCTTCTGTGCAATGCGATGCCAATGATTTTTTGAAGGAATTCCCTTTAATAAAATTGGTTAAAAGTGACAAAAACGGTGGGTTTGCTTACGGTAACAATCTTGGTATTGCCCATTCAAAGGGGGAGTATATTCTGCTATTGAACAGCGACACTATTTTATTGGAAGACAGTATCAGTAAGTCCGTAGGATATATGCAACAAAGAGCAGATATCGGAGTGCTTGGGTGCAGGATGGTTTTTGCGGATGGTGAAATTCAGATCTCGGTACGGCCCTTCAAAAGTATCAGCTGGGAACTGCTTAATCTTTTCCGGTTTATTCCCTTATTAATGCCCTATAAAAAAAGAGCCCGGAGGATGCTTGGGAAATATTTCCGGCATGATACTGATATGGAATGTGACTGGATTGGTGGAGCATTCTTTCTGATGCCTGCAATGGTAATTGATCAATTGCCAGGTAAGAAATTAGATGATCGTTTCTTTATGTATGGCGAAGATCAGTTATGGTGTGAGCAAATCAGGAAATTAGGTTATAAAATCATTTTTTATTCGGGAACTACAATTATTCATATCAATAGTGGCAGCACTGATCTTTCTAAACAGATAAAGGTAAGAAAGACAATTATGGCTCATGAACTTGAGATTATGCGGATAAGAAAAGGCAAGGGAATGTATTATTTTATTTATAAAATAATATTTGTCACAAAAGAAACTGTAAGAAATTTTATTAAATCAATTATTTTCTTTTTTACCGGAAGGATAATAAGAAAATAATTCCAAAAACTATTTTTTACTCCTGATTAACAGCGGCTATATTCAGCTTTGTATTGATTTGCAAATGATCTCCATATAGCGGATAGCAGGGTTGTTAATAATCTTTATCATTTCATCAGCGGTAAGCCATTTTTCAGATGCCAGCTTATCAGCAAGTGAATAGTTGAAAATTATTTTACTGGAAAGTTTCGTCAAATGCTGCACACATTCATTGGTCTCCTGTAAAAATTCCGGAAGATTAGTTTCAAAACTCATAAATGCAGGAAGTTGGCTCATGCCTTTTATTACCTTGTTTTCATAACCTTCAACATCAATTTTTATAAAATAAGGGCTGCCATATATTGCAAACAAATGATCTAATGTAGTAACAGCTACTTTATAGCTATTTTTAAATGCATGTTTTTTTTGCCACCGGTTGCCCTTTTCTGTTTCTAAGGTACTCACCCATTTATCACTTAAGGTGTTTAGCCCTGAACGGCTATCGGCAATATGCATATCCAGGGTACCCTCTGCATCAGAAACTCCCTGCTCCACAATTGTTACTTTATTATTATTACCAAACCGCCAATGAAGAGTTGACAAAGCTTTTTTTTCAGGCTCCAAAGCGATTACCCTGAACCCCATTTTCAGAAAACTCTTTACCTTATTGCCTTTATTAGCCCCAATATCATATACTAATTTGTTGGAAGAATGGAAATCAAGGAAAGAAGAATAGAAATTAATGTCCTTTTTAGTTTTCCTGTTTTTAACCTCAATAATCAGGTCAGTAAGTACATTGAAGCGAATGATATTGTAAAAAGGTGACCTGTTTATTATAGTTTCAATTTTTTTTAGCATATTTTTTTATAAAAATAGAGAACAATAGATTATCGTATTTTAAGTCATCAATAGCCTTTCGCCTTATTTATGTCACCGACTGCTTTTTTTATGCTGCTCCCCCAAAAATAATAATCATAATACTCCTGTGGAGTTATTGTTGTTTTGTCAGCGTTCAGAATTATTGCCGTGGTAAACTTAATCCAGTCATTATCTGCCACCGTAATAAGCTTATCGCCACAAACTTCTTTTAAAATACCAATGGTACCGCTTTCCGTAGAAATCACTGTTGCCCCATAAGCAATGGCTTCCACCATCTTTGTTTTGATGCCGCCGCCGGTTTGCACCGGGTTTAGAAAAATGTCAGCAGCTTTGGTGTAGGTATCAATGTCGGTAATAAAACCAGCGTAGATGATATTTTTGTCAGCAAATTCTTTTAATTCATTCAATTCTGCCGGTAAGCCTTTACCGCAAATAATAATTTTGTAACGGAAAACTGATTCTGAAAACAGCAAGGGGTTTATTTTCTCCAGTATAATTTTTAAGGCATCAATATTGGGTTTGTAACTCAACAAACCACTGAACAACAGTATTTTTTCTTCTTTACTAATCAAATGTTTACGAGAAACTAAATCTTTGCACCTGACTTTATCTTCCGGGTAGTTTTTAATATCTATTCCGAAGGGGACATCAATACACTTTTCTTTTGCTATTTTCCATTCTGCTATCGCAAAATTTTTATCTTCCGGAGTAATGAAGAAGATTGAATCAGCTTTTTTAAAAGCCTTTTTTTCGTATGCTTTTAAAATCGGCCACCACCAGCGACCGGTAGATCGAAACCGCTGGTACTCGATATTGTGGGTATGAATGATTGTTTTTATCCCGGTTCTTTTCCTGATACGAAAAGCCAGCCAGGCATAATAGGGATGCTCCCAGATAATGGTGTCGAATCCTTCCTTTTTTACTAAGTCAGTTATTTTAGAAACAAGACTTATGTCGTAATATCTTGAAAAGGACTTTTGCAGGAGCGGAATTGTTTTGTAAGTTTTCGCTAAGGAGAAATCATTTTCTGCAACGGAAATAACTGTCAGGTCAACTTCTTTACCAAGCCATTCAAAAAATTGCGCAATAAACTTTTGCCCCCCTGAAAAATAAGGCAGGTAAGGGTAGGGGGCTATTGCGAGAACTTTCTTCATTTTAAAAGAATGAGAAATAAGAAACAGAAAAATAAGAAATAAGAAAATAAAACACAAAAGAACCTTTACACTTTCTAATTACTCATTTCACATTTCTAATTTCTCTGTTTTATTTACTTTTTCTCCATGCCATAAATAATCCGCCCACCAGGATCAGCCCTACAAGAATGGAGGCGATAAACATAATCGAATTTCCTTTTTTTACAGAAGGCGGCTCAAAAATAAACTTAACCCTGTGTTTACCGGCTGGCAATGAAAGGCCACGCAAAATATAATTAGTATTTACATAGTCAACTTTTTTGTCATCTATGTAAGCATTCCATCCTACAGGATAATATATTTCGCTGAAGACGGCAAACTGGGGCCCATTACAATCAGCTTCATATTCTATGGCATCGTTATCAAATTTTGTCATCTTAATTGCAGAAACAGAATCCCGTTGCGGCTGCACTACATATTTGCTGAATGAATTGTCAACGATGGCAGTATCTTTTAAATTGGTCTTACCAATATCTACAATAGCTGCCACACGGTCATTCACCAATTTTACATGCTTCACCAACCAGCAGGGACCAAATGCATCTGGATTTGGTATCAGACCAGCCTGCCCGGACTGCGGATCCTGTACAATAATATATTTTGTATTCAGCATATTCAGCACAGCAGGGTTTGGTCTTCCGGATAAATATTTTTCAATCACATCCTGGTAAATGCGCAGCTTGGCCGGGTGATATCCCCCCACCGACTTGTGGAAATAAGAGGTGCGGGATTCATTGTAAGTGTCAGCAGCCATATTAAATACCCGGTAATTGGGATCTTTATCCTGTAATATCTGCTGGTCTGTTGAATTGGCTGTAAAGTTAGAGCTGGCATATTCATCAGGCGATACATAATCATCTTCACCCAGGTATTCTTTGCTGATCATAGTCAGCTCCAACGTACTGATTACTATAAGAGCAATAGCAGCCATTACTGGTTTGATAAAATTTCTCAGGTATAAATAAAGTGTGCCAAGCAAAAGAATACCAAAACCTGCTGCCCGTAAAAATTGCCCGCCAAACATTGCTTTGCGGTCGGCTTTCAGCCCGGATACAATCAGCCGCCCGATTTCATCCGTACCACTGTTATCCCATTTATTGGAAAGCAACTGCTGATCAATCGGGGAACTGTAATCCATTGCCACATACAAGATGCCCAGCAGTGCAAACAAGCCACCCAATGTGTATAGTATTTTTTTGAAATCTGCTTTCAGCAATTCTTTGCTTTTTTTCTCGAATAATAAACGTTGCAATGCCAATGCGGCAACAACTGCAATGGTAAACTGTGGAATTACCTGCGCCATTGAAGGTGCCCTGAATTTATTATACATGGGCAGGTACTCAAATAAAAATGTATTGAAGCCGGCAAAATTTTTCCCCCAGGCCATGAATATACCCAGCAATGTTGCGGCGAGCAAACCCCAACGTAATGGAGTTTTCAGAATAACAAAACCAATTAACCCGAGTAAACATAGAATGACTCCAAGGTATGCAGGCCCGGCTGTATAAGGCAATGCGCCCCAATACCTCGGCAGGCTTTCTACCACTTGTTGTGCACTGGCTTCAGGGACACCTTTTGCCGTTAGTTTGCTAACCACCTGAGAGCCTTCTCCAACTGTTTTACTGCTGCCTCCGCCAAACGCATTTGGCATCAGCAAGGTTGCTATTTCCGCTTTACCAATACTATAAACAAATGCATACGATGTATCCAACCCTGATGTTTTAGCCACTTTCACGGTATCACCTTCAATAGAAATATCTTTTCCGCCCCGCATGGTGTATTTGACATATTCTGAAGTGGTTTTTAATGTTAATGCACTGCCTGCTAAACCGATGATGGCAGAAATAACAGTGATGCCACCTGCAATGGCTATATGTTTCCATTCTTTTCTTTTAATCCAGGAATATAAATAGGGTAATGTAATAGCCGCTGCAATAAGAAAAGTGTAATAACTGATTTGTAAATGGTTGACGCCAATTTGCTGGTAAGTAGCATAAGTGGTGAGAGCCAGACCGAGCCAGTATTTTTTTTCAAATGTGCAGATAAGACCGGCAATCAGCAGGGGCAGAAAAGCAGTTGCCAGCATCTGTGATTCATGACCCGCAAAAATGATAACAGGGTTATAGGTGGAAAACGCATAGGCTAGTCCGGCTAAAATGCCTGCAACAGGCCTCACCCTTAATGCAAGGCAAAGAATATAAAAGCATACACAGGCTAAAAAGAAAAAATTAATAGGCTTTGGCAACCCGAAGGAAAATACTTTTACCATATCCGGTAATATACTTTTGCCCTCCATCGCCACCTGGTAATTGGGCATGCCGCTGAAAAGATTTGGATTCCATAAAGGGAAATGCCCATTTTTTTCTTTGTATTCAAATGAATTCTGTGCCATGCCTTTCCACCCGATAATATCATGCTGATTCAGCACATTTCCTTCCAGAACAGGCTTGCAAAACAAAATGGATACGGTAAGAAAAATAATAACAGCAATAAAATGCGGAAGTATTTTTTTCAGCAGGGGATTTTTCATTAACCTTAGTTATTAGGCTGACAAAATAATGCTATTTTAGAGTAAAATCCCGATGCGCTGGCTTTTATTTTTGTCAAGACTGGCTTTTATTTCAGGCATTTGCATATTGATATGGCTGGTGTTAGCTATGGTAGAAACAGAAAATAATGAACTGTTTTCTTCTACTGTTATTACTATCGGTTATGTGTTTGGTGTCATCCTTTTGCCGCTGGTCAATATCTGCTATCTTATATTGATGCTGGCAGGTAAAAAAGCAGGTTTGAGGGTGCCACGATGGCTGATTATTGCTAATGTGATTTTTTTAATTGTATTACTATATTATATTTTCTATTTAAATGATCCATACTATCATCAGAAATAAGCCTACCCGGTTGTTCATTATCCTCGCCGGTATTTTTATCACCAATGCACTGATAGCTGAATTTATCGGGGTAAAAATATTTTCACTCGAATCTACCTTTGGCTGGAAACCGGCTGAAATAAAGCTTTTGGGTGGCACCTATTCTTTTAATCTTACCTGTGGTGTGCTTTTATGGCCGGTAGTGTTTGTTATGACGGACATTATCAATGAATATTATGGACAAAAAGGAGTGAAATTTTTGAGCTGGATGACTATCTGTTTGATTGCTTTTGGTTTCATCATGGTTCTTGGAGCTATTCAGACATCTCCGAATAGCTGGTGGATAACCAGTAAACAGGAAACAGGCATTGAAAATATGAGTACTGCTTTTAATGGTATTTACGGCCAGGGTATGGGTATCATCATTGCCTCTATGACTGCATTTCTTGTTGCCCAGTTGATTGATGTATTTGTATTTCACCGGATAAAAAAAATGACTGGTGAGAAAAAGATCTGGTTGCGGGCTACCGGGTCAACATTAATATCACAATTAATTGACAGTTTTGTTGTTTTACTGATTGCATTTTATCTCTACCCAAAATTAGTAAAGGGACAAGGTGAGCCATGGCCGTTTGATCAGCTGATTGCCATTTGTATTGTCAATTATATCTACAAGTTTATAGTGGCTATCCTGCTAACGCCGGTTATTTATTTTGTTCACCACCGGATTGAAAAATACCTGGGGCATGAACAGGCGGCTGAAATGAAGAAGGCTGCAATGGGGGATAGTTAGATTTTTTCTTTTATTATTCCGGCAACAATTTTATCAATCGGCAGTGTTACACTTTCTGCAGAGAAATCATCCCAATCAATAAAACGGAAAGTTTCTGTTTCTTTTGATATTTCATACACTTTCAGTTGTTGTTCATCAAAATCAAAGGGCTTGGTTCTCAGCGGCACTTTGATATCTTCCAGTGCTTTGGCGAAATAATAAATCGAGATGATCTGATGTTCGGCATTGAAAGCAGATAGCTGGAAATAATCGGTAGTGTAAATATGTTCACCCACTTCAACCCGCAGATTCATTTCTTCCTGAAATTCTCTCTGAAGACAGTCTCTTGTACCTTCCCCAAATTCCAAACCACCACCGGGAAATTTAGTGATATAGCTGCCACGGATCAATTCATCGCTTACCAATACCTGTTTTTGTTCGTTGATAAGAATGCCGTAAACTCTCAGGTTAAACATGAAGTGTTAAAATATTTTCTTACGAAAGAAATACCAGCCAATAATCAAGGCTATACCAAGTGACAGAAATGCCACGATATAAAAGGCATATTCAGAGTGTTCAAATCCACTTGGTACATTCATGCCAAATAAACTGGCAATAAGAATGGGGAAAGTGAGAATGATGGTGATAACAGACAGTCTTTTCAGTACCTGGTTCTGGTTATTGGCAATAATGCTGGCAAAGGCATCGAGGGTGCTGCTCAGGATGTTGGTATAAATATTCGCCATCTCAAGGGCCTGCGAATTATCAACGATAAGGTCATTCAGAAATTCTTTTTCTTCTTCTGTAAGCCCCAGGAAATTAGTTCTTTCCATTTTCATCATCAGCATTTCATTGGAACGAAGAGCAGTTACTACATAAACAAGACTTTTTTGAATCCGCATCAGTTCCAGGAGGTGCTCATTGCGGCTGGCTACGTAAAGCTGTTGCTCATACATATTTCTTCGCTGGTTAATCTCTTTCAGGTGCTCCATGAAGTTCTGAACAATCTTTTCAAAGATTTTCAGCACCATCATATTCCTTTTATCAGGATGACGGTTCTGAAATGTATTCAGGAATTTTTTAATAGCAGTATTCTCAAACGAATTTACTGTCACCACATGGTTATGAGTAAGTATAATACAAATGGGAATAGTGATATAATAGGCATCACTTTCATTGAAAGAATTGTTTTCTGTTGGTGTTTTGATAACAATGAGTTTTACATTGTCATCTTCTTCAAAACGGCTTCTTTCGTCTATGTCCAATGAGTCGGTGAGGAAGTCAATGGGTATATCCAGGGCAGTCGAAAGTTCAGAAAATTCTTCCTGTTTCAATGGCGGCAATACATTGACCCATGCGCCGTTCTCCGGTTTGTCAATAGCTACCGTTTGCTGGTTGATATTTTTGAAATACTGAATCATAAACCGCCGCAAAGGTAAGCCTGCTATTTCAGATTTAACCCGCCAATCTTTCTTTAATAATGTAAAGATGATGTTCGGTGTGGTAAATGGTAAAGTAGCAAAGTTCCCGTAATGTTATTTTGCCCAGTAGGGGATGCGGTGCAATGTAAAGGTCTAATTGCGGATCATTCCAGTTTTTCTGAATACTTGTTATAAGCTGGTTCATTGACCTTGTAAAAGTTTCAAGTATTTTTTCTTTGCCTTCTTCAGGCAGAACTGGCTTGGCAACAAATCTTCCACTGGCACGGCCACCGTGTTCTAATTTCAATTTATATTTTGTCACCAGCTCATCATAAGTACGGGAAGGGCGGTTGGGCCTGCTGCTATAAATTCTTACTATGAATTTGGGAAGGCGGTAAACCAGCCTTGTCATATTTGCAGAAGTGATGAGGTGTGTTACATTTTGTGCAACGGACCATTTTGCTACCGGCTGCCGGAAAAATATTTCATCGCTGATACCGGAACAAAAAGAGGAAAATTTACGGAAGACCTCTTCTGATCGCATCAGTATTTCTTCTTTGGATAAAATGGCCGGCATATTATTTTATTTCGACAGTTCCTTCATATACTTTTTCTGCAGGACCGCAAAGCCAGATGTTTTCATACCGGGTATCATCTAACCGGTCAAACTCAACAGTGAGGATGCCGCCCAGTGTTTTTACTTCTACTTCATTAAAACCATTTTCATTATGATAGCATACAAGTGCAGCGGCTGTTACACCGGTGCCGCAGGAAAAAGTTTCATCTTCCACGCCCCGTTCAAAAGTTCTTACAATAATTTTATCCACCTCGCTAAGCTGCTCTGTAAAATTTACATTGATGCCTTCATCCTCAAACTCCTTGCTATGCCTTATTTCATATCCTTTTTTAAATACATCAAGGTCCATCACATTTGTTACCATTTTTACATAATGCGGTGATCCTGTATTAACGATAAAATCGCCATGAAACTTTCCGATATTTTTTACATCCTTCATTTTCAATGAAACAATGCCATCTAAATCTATTTCTGCTTCATGCACTCCGTCTGATGCAAGGAAACGGTATATTTCCCGTTGAATACCGAGCTGCGAGGCAAACTTTGTCATGCAGCGGCCACCATTGCCGCACATGCTTCCTTCTTTACCATCGGCATTATAGTATTTCATTTCAAAATCAAACCCGGCTTTTTCATTCAGTAACATCAGCCCGTCTGCACCAATTCCAAATCTTCTGTCGCAGAGTTGGTGAATTTGTTCTGAAGTCAGTGAATATTCATTCTTCCTGTTGTCAGCAAGAATAAAATCATTGCCGGTGCCCTGGTATTTATTAAAATGTAGTTGCATTTTGCTAGTGGGGTTTGGCTAGTTGGTAGTAGGGGGCAGACAAAGATTACTTATCATTTTGCTTAGCATCCTGAAAGTTGATTCAAGATATTGTTCCAATTCTTTCATTTGTCCATTTTTATAGTAGTTAAGGATAATTGCTATTTCAAATTGTGTATCCATTTCCACAAGGGAACTCCTGGATATTTCATAAAACCTTTTTTTCTCTTTTTTTGAAATTCTTGAAGCCCCTTCGGCTATGTTGCTGCATACTGAGATTGCCGCTCTGCGGATTTGAGATACTAATACATATAACTCTTCTTTAGGGAAGCTTTTTGTTGCTTTATAAACTTCCTCTATAAGTTTTAATGACATTTTGTAAACTTCAAGATTCTTATGTGACAAATTAAGCATAATAGTTGTTTTTAATTTTCTACTTGTTCCCGGTAATCCCCACTTACTTCCCGCCAAACCCTACTAGCTACTTCCCACTCCCCGCTAGCCAATTTGTTCAGAAAATATTTCAATAAACTTAACGATCAGCTTTTCCACAGTTCCCATCCCATCCTTAGAGAATTCTTTTTTGACCCTGTTGGCTACAATGGCATTTACAGCAAGACAATTATGCCCCAGCAATTTTCCGAGGCCATAAATGGCTGATGTCTCCATTTCAAAATTAGTGATGCGGTACTGACCAAAACGAAAATCAGTAAGACGATTCACTAATTCAGGATTTCGAACTCCTAATCTCAGTATTCTTCCCTGTGGACCATAAAAGCCGGGACAGGTTACGGTGATTCCCTGGTGAAAATCTTTTACAAAGTGTTTGATCAGGGATGCAGCCCCACTGCTGATGTAAGGATTACCAATCTGGCCATGTATCTGCGTATGTGTTACAAAAGAATGGAGCAATTGCTGCTCCTCGTCGTTTTGCTCATGGCGATAGAAATTAAGCAGGTTATCAATCCCCAATCCATGAGTAGAGGCTACAAAACTATCCACCGGTATATCAGCCTGTAAAGAACCTGATGTGCCGATGCGGATAATATTCAGCGATTTTAATTGTTTTTTTATCTCCCTTGTTTCAAAATCAATATTAGCTAATGCGTCCAGTTCGTTGAGTACAATATCAATATTATCCGGCCCGATGCCGGATGATAAAACAGTCAGTCTTTTTTTACCCACATAACCTGTATGAGAAATAAATTCACGATGTTGTCTTTTTACTTCAACAGAGTCAAAATGCTTGCTCACTTCTTTTACCCGGCCGGGATCGCCTACAGTAATGATGGTGCCAGCCATTTCTTCGGGCCGCAGGTCAAGATGATAAATAGCGCCACGGGAATTAATAATCAGTTCCGATTCTGCAATACGACTCATACACAGTGTTTGAAGTGATGAATAGGTTCAATTCTCAAAAATATCCTATTTTCGCTGCGATTCAAAAAAGGTCCTGTGTCCGCCAGCTGGCGGATAGGCTCAGTTCTTTTTGAATAAATAATGGTCCTGTGGCCGAGTGGCTAGGCTCAGCTCTGCAAAAGCTGCTACAGC
>JANPMI010000155.1:0-15356 GCA_031422725.1 Chitinophagaceae bacterium
TAATCCCTACCTTGCTGGTATATTTTTTAAGAAACAAAAAAACAACCCTATATTTAGTTAACCAAAATTTTAAACCTAAAAATTAAACAACTATGAACAAGATTAAAAGTTTGCTTCTCTGCTCCATGCTGGTTGTTACCACACTGGCATTCGGACAGACAGAAAAAAAAGTATCGGCCATTAAGGCAGGTAGCACCTTAACCGATGCGGACATCGGCTTCCTTAGCATGGTATCCAATTCTGATCTCAGCGCAAGTCGCGGTGCAGGAGCTCCTTCTGCCACTGTTAATAACGTGACCTACAAGTCAGGGCAAACATTATCTGCGCCTGATGCTAAACAAATCAACAAGGCCATCAAAGCATTCCAGAAGGGTTACAAAGCACCCGATGCTTCCCGTTCCGGTCTTTGTTGGTGCTGGTATTATTATTGTGACTATTATGGGTACTGCTATTGGTACAAATACTATTGCTATTGTTAAATTACTTAGCGCATTAGGCCGGCTTCGTCAGCCGGCTTTTTTGTTTACATCCCCCTCACCGCCTGCCTTGATATAAGTTCATCATTTTTTATTTGAACACCTGTTTGCAATAAAAATAATATATGAAACAAACCCTGTTAAGTACCCTGTCCTTCTTTACATTTATTCTTATCACCTGTACCGGGTGCAAGACCACCGGCTATAGTCATGCCCTTAAAGATGAAACAGCCGATATGAAAGTGAAGGAAAAATCAGATGCTATCAGTTATTCATCCATCAAACGGCAAATAATACCTTCTTTTACCGAACGGGCATCAAAACCAGCTTTTGATTCATCATTAAGCCGTGGGCTTTTTGGTCCTATATTGGGCGGTGCCGTATCACTGGCTACCAATGCGGTAAAAAAAATGATTGCCAAAGACAGGGCCAGATATGTGGCCAATTATTCTTTTGCATTGACTGATTTATATTTTTACGATCAGCTGTCAACAGAAAGTGTTTTTGATCCCGTTGGTATGCAATTCAGCGGTTTCCTCCTGGTACGGACTTTTACCAACAGCCAGCAGCAAACCGATACGGCTTTTGTTGCCCGGTTTGAATTAGATACTACCTACACCAATGAGATTATCAATAATTCAATTTTCAGGCTTAAACTAACAGACCTTCAGTTAAAGTATTCAAAAATAAAAATGACAAAGGCCCAGAAAAATAATATCAATATGGATATTGAGATTACTTTCAACAGTTCTTATGTAAATGAATTCGGGCAATTGTTCGACAATGTGGAACTGGGCAAATTTTATTTATTGCTTCGTGAAGCGCCTATGGATAAAACCGATCCTGCTTATACCCGTTATTACGACAGTCTGAAAGGAACCAGGGTAGATGGAAAATGTTTTATTGTTCCAAGATCTTTTGGGTATTTCAAAGATGAATATGGCGCTGTAGGCAAATCATACAGCCAGGGTGGCTATTCTATTTCAGCAAAAATAACAGAGAGTGCCAACGACAGGTTTGTAACAAAAGTATTGTCCGATAACAGCGGCCAGATTATTGATATGATCGGCCGGGGTGCTAAGAATGCACTGACAAAATAATATGCTTTGCGTCTTCTTTGCGAAACCTTTGCATTCTTTGCGGTAAAAATTAACCGCAAAGAGAAAACCAAAGAAAAACGCAAAGGAGATACCCTGAATTGCACTTTGGAAAATAACTCCGCCAAAGGGTTCTAATTGGTTTATTTTTATTTCACCTTCCCTTTCACTTCCGCAGGGAAATATTTCCGTAACAGATTTTTAAACTCCGGAGTATCCTGGATAAAAGCAAGATCATTATCGCTGGTCAGCATAAAGTAAGTGCCAAAGCCAAGCTTTAATGATTTTTCAAGGCTCTCCAATGCAGCCCTTTTATCTTTTTTCAATGCTTTATAGCAGGCATGATGATACCAGGTAAACACATCTTCGTCTTTAAAATTGAACATCTGGGGGAAGATATAATCAAAGCCGGCAGTGCTGCTGAAAAGAACAGTGTCCCTGATAAAGCAGTAAAGAACTGACATGTACCCGGCATATTGCATATCAAACTGAAAAGATTTATCCCGGAATTCCCGGTACTGGCTGCTGTCGGTAATGGTATAGCTTTTACCAAAATAAAGATCGAGGTGTGTAACAAAAGCTTCCGTAAAAGACGGAGCATAATCAATTGATTTGGCAAACCCGTTAATGGCAGAGCGGTAATCCCCGTGGATGGCATCAATAGTGGCTAAGTTAAAATGCGGGAATGAATTGGTACTATCTGCTGCCAGTGCCAGGCTGAAATATTTTCTGGCTGAATCAATTTTATTATTCACAAAATAAATGTGGCCGATGTTATTGTCGCAGACAGTGCAACCGGCAGATGTTTTGGCAAACTGATAATAGTGTATGGCACTGTCAATATTACCTGTTTGTGAATAGAAAATACCGGTAGCAAATAAACCATTCAGGATATCCACCGAATCAGTTATTTTTTTTGCATAAGCAAGTGCCTCAGTATATTTCCCGCCCCTGAAATAAACATCATAGAGCTGCGTATGCAGTATAACTATTTCTGGTTTTTCCTGAATCAGCTTTTTAAGCAATAGTTCTGCCTTATCATATTGCTTTAGTTTCATATAGAGGCGGGCCAATGAATATTGAGAATAGAAATCATTGGGCCGCAGGTCCAGGTATTTTTGGAATTTGGAAAAAGCTTTTTCATACTCATACACATAAAAATATCTTTCACCGAGGGCAGTCAGTGTATAGGCTGCATTGGGCTCCAATGTTTCGGACTGTTCCAGCAATTGAATTGCTTTTTCCACAGTCGGCTTAAGACTTATATTATATTCTGATTCTGACATTGCCCATGTCAGTGTCATAGCGTCCATAAATAATTTGCGGGCCTTCAGGTTGCTGTACATATAATGTTGTTCGCCCAACAAGCGGAGGCAACTGTCTAATTCAGCAGCAGCATAATAGCATTGATCTTTGGTGGAGTAGCTTGTTTCCCCTTTCAGCAGGGGCCCCACAATAGTATTAAACCGCTCATTAAGGCTGGTCGCAAGATTGCGGCGCATGGTGGAGGTCAGCGGATTGTTTGGATATTTTTTTATAAAAGTTTTATATTCTTTCAGGGCATTGGTATCCTTTGGCCAGATCAGTTTTTTATCCTCCATGTTTTTTTTGAAGGCCAGGTAAATCTTTTTTCCGGCAGCATCTAATGAATCCACATATTTTTCTTCGTTGCCTTTGGTATTGGCCACCGCCAGCATGGGATAGTTACCTGCTTTTTGTTTTTTTAATGCAGCTAATATTACCGGGTCCACTTTCACAAAGGATTTACTGAGGTCGCCGCTTACCACCGGTATCTGTTTATCTTCACTATAGGTTGCTACGTTATCGGTGATGTAGCGTTGCAGTTCTGCAAAACTTACTTTGCCATCATTGTTTTTATCGGCCAGTCCTTTCAGACCTTCTTCTAATTGCAGGGAAAACAAACCCCGGCCTCCACCCCACTCGGAGCTTTCGAGTGATAGCTGGTTGGGTTGGCAGGAAAGTATTTTATATTCTTTCCCCCAGGAGCTGGCTAATGCCGAAGCGGTTTGCTGCACTCCTTCTACCCCACCCTTCAGGTTTCCGGAGTGGCAGGCATCTACGATAAAAATCATTTCAATGCCCCGCTGCGCCAGTGGAGATAAATAACGTTTCAGGTCTAATATCTCCAGCACATCATCGTTCATGCCGAAGTAATTTCCGTTGGGACTGTTATATAATAATAACAACCCGTTTTCAATCTGTGTCAGGTCTTCCATATCCCCATGACCGGCAAAAAAGAAATAGACCCTGTCAGCAGGTTTTACTTTCCGGGCAATGACAGAGATGGCATCACCTACATTATTCCGGGTGGCATTCTCGTTCAAAAAAGTTTCAATATTTGTTTTGGGAATCTTGCCACCAGCATCAGTCAACAAAAAATCTTCAAACGCCTGGGCATCTTTATGGGCATATTGCAGATCGGGTACTACCTTATAGTCACTGATACCAACGATAATGGCATATGTATTTCCGGCAGGTGCCGCACTGGAATCCTGTTTAGGTTTCAGGCTTCTTTCACCCGGTTGGGCATAGGCCTGCACCATGAACATGGCACAAATAAGTAATATGAAAACTCGTTTCAATAGTATTTTAATTAAAATCCTTATTCCAGACTTACTTATAATCGTTTGAGTTGTCTGCTGATGAAATTTGTCTTTAAAGATAATACAGTTTGGCATGAAGAAACTACCCGCTGGAGGGTATTTAAAACACAGCCATTAAAGTATATCTTTCCTGAAATTATGAAAATGTTTACCTCAAATATTAAACTGTTAACTGTCACTTTATCTATAGTTGGTTTATTGTTCAGCAATATTTCTTTTGGTAATGGTGGTATTAATGCCGGAACTACATTGGTGCTGGAGGCGGGTCAGTTTCCTACAGCATTAAAAAAGTATAATGCAACAAAAATATATATACTTTATTGGGGTACCGGATTTGGAGCAAAAGAATTACAGGGAACAGTTCTCCGTAAGGATACTATTATAAATTATAAAAAATTCACGGAGTCCTTTCCAAACGCAACCGGTTACAGGCTTATTTATACAAGTAAGGAAAATATTGACAGTGTCTGGCAATTAGACACAAAATTCAGAGTAACGGACAAGGCCTATAACCTTGATAATGGAATGCTGCATATACTTGCTTTTGATTCGACAATGAAAAAAACAGATGAATTTGTTTTTAATTATGGTCAAAAATTTTCTGAAAATATCACCAGGGGAAGATCGGACGGCCTTGGTCCATTGACATTGGGACAATTATTGAGGAATTATGAAATTTACAATACCTATGACAGGGCTAATTATGCCAAAGGTGCTGTATGGATACTTTCTATAGGGATTGACGATTATGGTCCCACTAATAAATACCGTACCTGTAAAACAGATGCACAGTCCTATACTGATTTTTTCAAAAAACAATATACAGGAGAAAAAAATTCTTCCCTTCTCAATTCTTTAGTTCATGAATATGTATTACTGGACAAAGACGCTACCAAAGAAGCGATCCTGAATGCATTAAAAGATATTGCCCGGAAATCCTCTTTCAACGATTATTTTATCTTTAATTTCAGCGGTCTGAGTGGTTTATTAACAAAAGACTCCGTAAAATTTACTACTTATTTCCTTCCCTATAATGTAGTATATGATAATTCATCTAAAGGATATAATACAGGATTTAAAAATGGAATTTTAAACAGGAACAGCGGAGATACAACTGTTGTATGGGATAATCTTATTTCATTAGATATCCTGCAGGAATATATTCAATCAATTCCTGCCAACAACCAGTTATTTATTTCAGAAGCAGGGCCTTCAGAAAAATTCAAAACAGAGTTTATAAAAACGCTGATGCAAAACTCCCCCGAAATAGCCAGTATCCTGAACAAAAACAGGATTATTATTGTACCCAACAGAATTGGCTCTGATGGTGTTAATTGTCTTGGAAGTAAAATACAAAAATCACCTATAAACTATTTTATCACTTCGCTTGATTCTGCCAATATCTATGACCTTTTCAAAGATGAGTATGTTGCTAACCAGGCCGCCTTCAGAATAAAGAACAAAGGCTATAATTGCCGTTCATTTGACTTTGAATATTTTGATATATTTTTTGAAAGAAAATTCCTGAAAGATTATAAAGAGGTCTTTGGAGATGCAAACGGTCAAACAAGGGGTCTCGGTCTCAAAACAAAAGAATTAAAAGAGGCAGGAAATTTTACCGGGAAAGGATATGCCCTCGTAGTGGGCACTAGTAATTACAAAGCTGCCGGATGGAAAAAACTACCCAATGCCATTAATGATGCAAGGGCCGTAAGCGATATGCTGGCGCAGGGTTATGGTTTTGATGTACAGTTGCTGGAAGATAAACCGATGGACTCTATTTATAAAGCCATCGGTGATTATTACCGGAAGTTGCAACCCAACGACCAGCTTATTCTCTATTTCGCAGGGCATGGTGATATGGAGTCTGAATTTATGGATGATGGGTTTATTGTCTGTTCCGATTCAAAGTCAAGAGATGATGACCCCGCAAGAAATTCTTACATACAATATGTCAAGCTGCAGAAAATGATCAACAAAATCCCGGCCCGGCAGATATTAGTGATGCTCGATGTTTGTCATGGGGGTGTATTTAATCAGAAAAGAAGCGATCCTGCTGCCAAAGGAATAGCTAATAGAAATGTCCGCCAGTTCTTAATTGACCAGTCGCAATATATCTGCAGAAAGTTTTTATCGTCTGTAGGTTCCGAAGAAGCTTTTGATGGTAAGCCGGGAGATCATTCACCATTTGCCAAGCTGCTGTTGCAGGTATTAAATGCAAAGGGAAAAGAAACCAATGACATTATTACATTGGGTAATATTTTCGCTGTACTACAGACGGCCAGCATGAATAAAACAGCTACCCTAAAAATCTCGCCGCAGCAAGATGGGTTTGGTGCTGACAACCCGCAGAGTGATTTTATATTGATACCGGTGGAGAGGGAGAAAGCGAAAAAATAATATTAATAGTCATACCTTTTACAAAACTTACCCTAATGCCACTAAAGACAATACTCTCTCTTTGCCTTTGTTTTTTCTTCTCATTATTCAATGTATGTTTTTCGCAAGAACCAAAGTTGATGTTGCCCATAGGCCATACAGCACTCGCACATCATGCTGTTTATTCCCCTGATGGGGAAAAAATCATTACAACATCAAGTGATGAATCGGCAAAACTGTGGGATGCAAAAACCGGGAAACTCCTTTTTGATTTTAAGGGCCAGGTGTCTAAGTGGGGATCCTTTGATGCTGCATTCAGCCCTGACGGCAAAATCATAGTATTAGATGCAAAGGGTTTATTTGATGCAAATTCAGGTCAAAAAATAGAAAGGCTGGATGCTTTTGGCCAACCAGTAACAGGCAACAATTATGATGACGGGAATGCGATTGCTAAATTTAGTTATGATGGCAAAAAAATAGTTACTACCTCTTATAACACCAGTCCTGAAAGTTATTCTGCAAAAGTGTGGAATACTGAAGACGGTAAGCTATTAAAGGTTTTTAGTGGCCATAGCAGTAGTCTTCTAGACGTACAATTTAGTCCTAACGGAGAAAAAATAGTTACAACTTCTTTTGATTCTACGGCAAAAATCTGGGAGGTAGCCTCTGGTAAGTTACTGCATGACCTAAAAGAACACGAAGGCAGTACAAAAAATGCTGTGTTTTCGCCCGATGGGAAAAAAATAATCACATTTGCTTATGACAGTATTGTAAAAATCTGGGATGTGGAATCTGGTAAAAAGTTGGCAGACCTTACCGGGCATTTTTCTAATGTAAGCGATGCTACTTTTAGCCCCGATGGAAGCAAAATTATCACAGCGTCCTTTGATGGCACAGCAAAAATTTGGAATGCCGGGTCTGGTAAACTTCTTAAAACTTTTTCTATAAACAAATCGGCTGTATATACTGCGAGTTTTAGCCCGGATGGACAAAAAATACTGACCGCTTCCGGGGATGGTAGCGCCAGGCTTTGGGATGCTGTCACCGGGGAGATGATTTTCGAAAGATATAATCAAACTTATTACCCAGATAATTTCGCCAGTTTTAATCCGGATGGAAAAACATTTGTTACTTATTCTGATAATAACAGTTTTACAATATGGGAAGTTTCTACAGGTAATATCGTAACTGAATTAACAGGAAGGTGCCTTGTCCCTGCTGATGCAGACTTTAGCCCGGATGGTAAATCGATTTTAATTGCCTTTAATGATGGAGTTGCCAGGAGTTGGGATTATAATACTGGCAAAGTTACTGCTGTGTTAAAAGGACATACATCCGGATTGCTTTCTCTCAACTTTGATCCTACTTCCTTTTATAGTAAAACTCCGGTTAAAAAAGTAATCACAACATCATGGGATTCTACCGCGAAAATATGGGATGCCAATGCAGGAAAGCTGCTGGTAACTTTAAGAAATAAATTTGGTTATTTTAATACAGCTAGATTTAGTACAGACGGGAAAAAAATTGTTACCGCTTCTAATGATTCCAGTTTAAGCATATGGGATGCAAACTCGGGTAAGCTACTTACAGCAAAAAAACTATACCACAGCGTTATGTCGGCAAGCTTTACCCCCGATGGTAAAAAAATTATTTCGGGTAGCTATTATGATTCAAGTAAGATGTGGGATATAAGTTCAGGATATTTCAAAAAATCTTCCAAATGGCCGGATACAAAATACAGTACACATGATGTCAAATTTAGTCCGGATGGAAAGAAAGTAATTTCGATTAGTAACAATGCTGAAATTTGGGATGTCGCTGCAGATACATTAATAGCTACTGCCACGTATAGAGGTGTGGTCCAGGACGCTGCATTTAGCCCGGACGGAAAAAGAATCATAACTGTAGGAGAAAGCAAATCGTTAGATTATTATGACGTATTTACAGGAGACAATTTATACTATTCTTATAGGGATGATTATCAGAATCATTGGGATCTTATTTATTCCTGCAGGTTCAGTCCGGATGGCACAAAGATTGTGACAGCTTCCCGGGACAACACCATTCGGCTATGGGATGCAGCTAAAGGTATTGTCCTGTATACTTTTTTTATGGTCAATAATGATGATTACTTAGTAATAGATAATGAAAATCGCTATGATGGTAATGAGGCCGCCCGCAAATTACTCTATTTCACCTGCGGTACCGAAGTCATCGAACTCGACCAGCTAAAAGATCAACTCTGGGTACCCAACCTTGCAGAACGTATCATGAAAGGCGAAACTATCAATTCAAAAACATTAAGCGAATTAAACATCTGCGGTCTTACCCCGCAGGTAGAAGAAGCCAGCAGCAAAACCGATGAATATTTTTTTAAAATATTACCCCGAAGGGGCGGCCTGGGAGAAACTGTATTGCTTGTAAATGGTATTGAGGCGAAACGCTACAAACCGGAACAGCTAAAGAAAAATGGAGAAGCTTATGAGTTGGTAATTAAAAAAGAAGAACTAAAAGGTTTCTTCATCGCCGGAAAAGAAAATCCGGTTACCGTAAAATCTTATACATCGGATAATGCTATTTCCTCCCGTGGCCTGATTATTAAAGAAGACAAAACCAAAGAAACAACTACTCCCCCCAATTTATATGCGCTAATGGTTGGTGTAAGCGATTACAAAGGCGATGAACTGGATCTGAAATATGCCGCCAAAGATGCTACAGATATTTCTGCTGCAGTTTCTAATGCTGCAAAAAAACTATTGAACAATGATGGTAAGGAACATGTCTTTATGTATAACCTCACCACTGCCAAAGAACATTATCAATTGCCGGAGAAGAACAGCATTAAAAAAGTACTGGAAGAAATTGGCAAGAAAGCAACGGCTAATGATATCTTAATGATCTTTTTTGCCGGTCATGGTGTGATGGAAGGCGATAAAAAACAATTCTATTTCTTAACATCCGATGCTTCTAAAACTTCAGCAGCCTCAGCGGTTGCCGATGTTGGCATCAGCACTGCTGAACTAACCGAATGGATGAAGCCGCAAAATATCAAAGCACAAAAAAGAATCTTAATCTTTGATGCCTGTAACAGCGGCCAGGCCATTAAAGATTTTGTCAAGATGGGAAGCGGTGATCAAAATTATCTGGCAGCAAGAAATGATGACAAAGCACAACAGATAAAAGCTATAGATAAACTGAATGAAAAATCAGGATTATTTATTCTCTCTGCATCAGCCAGCAACCAGAGTGCTTATGAAATGGGAAGATATTCCCAGGGACTTCTCACCTACTCATTACTAAAAGCCATCAAACAACAACCTGACATTTTAGAAGATGGCAAATACCTGAATGTAAGCCGCTGGTTTAATGCTGCTGAAAAAACGGTAAGTGAATTGTCTAAAGAAAATGGTGCAAGACAAGAACCACAAATTGTTACCAATACCAATTTCAATATCGGTGTGGTGGATGATGAAGTGATGGCAAAGATTGTATTACCACAGGAAAAACCGTTGTTTGCCGCCAGTAATTTTCAGAATGCTGATGAAAACATCATGGCCGATGATCTTGGGTTAAATAAACTGACCGATCAGCAACTTAATGATATTTCTGCACGGGGAGCCGAAGCCAGCATCAGCTATATGGGTGGCAGCAGTTTACCCGATGCCTATACGCTGACCGGCCGCTATACAGTTGCGGGTAATAGTATCAGTATCAAAGTCATCATCCGCAAAAACAATGAAATAAAACACCGGCTGGAACTGAGCGGAACAAAAGATAAACTAAACGATCTGGCCAAAACCATTGTTGTCCAGGCGACAGAATGGGTGACCCGGAACAAATAACCTATACCCACGGCACGGTATTGAAAAACTCTGTTTATAGTGGTAACTTCTCGGAAAGTTTCAAGATGTCACCAGGCAGATTATATGGTTTTTTCTGTTTCCTTTTCCTCCTGTCAAATGAAGGAGTTGCACAACAGCCAAAATTAGTGGTGCCTGTTGGTCATGCTGATGCTGTAAGTAACTCAAAGTTCAGTCCTGATGGCAAATGGATAGCGACCGTTTCAATTGATAAAACAGTTAAAATATGGGACATGGCCTTGGGGAAATTAATACAGACATTAAGCGGTCATAAATCATTTATAACAAATCTTGAATTCAGCAGTAAAGGAAATTATTTACTTACCGGTTCTAAGGAAGACTCCAGTAACCGGTTGTGGGACCTGCATACCGGAAAAGAAATCTTGCAGTTAAAAAGAGTCCCATATCCCGATATTCAGGTTCATTTAAGCATGGATGAAAGTTATGCAGTGGCCCTGGATGAAAAGGGGATTGCTATATGGAATATTTTAACAGGGAGGCAAACAGATAGTTTTAGAATTAAAGACCAGCAGGGTTCTTTCAGATACATTTTTAATTCAGCTTTGAGCAATGATGGAAAAATGATAGCAGGCGATGCTGGGAATTATAGTGGCATTGTGATCTGGAATGTTGAGAACCATAGTTTGGTAAAGAAAATAAATATAAAACGGGATCATGAAATCAAACAGCTTAGCTTTTCTGCTGACAATAAGCAACTTTATATTTCTACAACCGGAGAATTTATTATTGTAGATATTAATACCGGCAAAATAAAATTTAGAAAAGCCGGTAACAGCACAGAAATGATGGACCCGAAAATTAGTAAGGACGGACGCTTATTGTTTATTGCAGGTTATGATGAGCCCTACTATAGGGTAGAGCATGGGGATACAATGATGAATGCAGACTATGAAAAAAATATTTTTCAGCCTTCTGTTACAAACCTTCTCACTAATAAAACCAGCTTGCTCAAAGGCGAAACTCCACCGGGATGGATTAGAAAAGTAAAGTTTGATGACCAGGGGAAGTCTATTGCCGTTTTTACTACAGAGGGGGCATATATCTATAAAGTGGAAGGGGATAAAATGATAAGACAAAATTTGCTTCCTGTTGATACGGCAGCCGGCAGATATTACATGCAGATAGACATAAGTCCTGATTTTAAATACCTGGTAATTAGAAATAAAAATAAAAACGCTTCGATACATGATTTAAAAGGCAAACTGTTACATAATTTATCGGGAAGCATTGCTTACGATGAGTACGGGCATTTCAGTGATGACGGGGATTATATTTTTACTTCGTCGGGCAATCAAAATAAATATTCATGGAATATTAGTGCCGGTAAAATTAGTACTCATTATGATACAACAGTCAGGCATGAAGAAAACAGACAGTTCAGAGAAAAAAATATTTTTGCAATACACGATACCGTTTCAGCACTGTGGAAAATTGTTATTGAAAAAGATACGGTAACGCTACAGGGGCAAAGAAGCCAATTCCTGGAAGCAACTTTATCTAATTCTGAAAACTATATTGTTACACACCATACGAATGACAGCACCATAAAAATCTGGGATTCCCATACTGGCAAACTGGTTAACAAATTTGTCAGTTCTTATGGAGAATTCAGTAAGCCGGTATTTAGCAATGATGATCGTTTCATTGCACTCCTGGTTAGTAATGTATCTAATCAACTTAACCTCATGTGGGACAACCTGCAAAAAGAACTGGACGGAGATGGATCGGCACCAGCAACGATGGCAGGATTCCCCAATGAAGTAAGTGTATTGGCATTCCCTTCCGGAGAACAGGTTTTGTATATTTTGGATACATCGGCTTATTATAATTTTAATGTCTCTTTTTCCGAGGCTTCAAAGTTCTTTTCTGTTACCGGCAACAAACTGGGTATCTGGAATACCGAATCCCGGCAACAAATTTTATCAGTTAATAACAACTGTGCAGGTAGTAATTATAGTTGGGCCATTAGTACAGATGGTAAAATGATTGTAGTTTCCTGTAACAACAATTCAACTTTATACGAGACCTACAGCAATAAATTATTATCGGTGGTCCCGGGTGCTGTACGTTTTGCAAACTTCAGCAATGATGGCAAGAGAATATTAACTGAATCCGATGACCGTCAACTGAAGATATGGGATACCCGAACCGGCAAACTTTTATACACTTATTATGCATTCGACAAAGGTGATTATATCGTTACCGATTCATACGACCGGTACGATGGCACCGAAGAAGCAAGAAAAAAATTATATTATACCTGCGGCAATGAATTCATTGACCTTGAACAGTTCAAAGACCAGCTATGGGTACCCCATCTGGCTGAACGAATTATGAACGGAGATACGATCAATGCAGCAAAACTGTCTGATCTTAATATCTGCGGCCTCACCCCGGAGGTGGAAGATACCAGCAGCAAAACAGGTGAATATCATTTTAAAATAAAACCCCGCCGGGGTGGTCTCGGTGAAACAGTTTTATTGGTAAATGGTATTGAAGCACGGCGATACAAACCTGCGGAGCTGAAAAAAATTGCTGGTATATATGAACTTATTATTAAGAAGACCGAACTGAAAAACTTACTAATTGCCGGCAAGGAAAATCCTGTAATTGTAAAAGCCTATACCGCAGATAATACTATTTCTTCCCGTGGATTAAAGATCAATGAGGACAATAGCAAACAGGCCGCTACCCCACCCAACCTGTATGCGGTGATGGTTGGTGTAAGTGATTACAAAGGCGATGAACTTGATCTGAAATATGCAGCAAAAGATGCCACCGATATTTCTGCTGCTGTTTCCAGTGCTGCAAAAAAATTATTGAACAATGATGGTAAGGAACATGTCTTTATGTACAATCTTACTACTGCTAAAGAACATTACCAGTTGCCGGAGAAGAACAGTATTAAAAAAGTACTGGAGGAAATTGGGAAGAAAGCAACTGCCAATGATATTTTACTTATCTTTTTTGCCGGGCATGGTGTTATGGAAGGCGATAAGAAACAATTCTATTTCCTGACTTCTGATGCCTCAAAAGCATCAGCCGCATCTGCCGTTGCCGATGTTGGTATCAGCACTGCTGAACTCACCGAATGGATGAGGCCGCAAAATATAAAAGCCCAGAAGCGAATACTAATTTTTGATGCCTGCAACAGCGGCCAGGCCATCAAAGATTTTGTAAAAATGGGGGCAGACAATCAGAATTATGTAGCAGCAAGAAATGATGACAAGGCCCAACAGATAAAAGCGATTGACAAACTGAATGAGAAATCCGGTTTATTTATTCTTTCCGCTTCTGCCAGTAACCAGAATGCTTATGAAATGGGGAGATACTCACAGGGGCTTCTCACCTACTCATTATTAAAAGCCATCAAGCAGCAACCCGATATTTTAGAAGATGGCAAATACCTGAATGTAAGCCGGTGGTTTAATGCTGCTGAAAAAACGGTGAGTGAACTTTCAAAAGAAAGTGGTGCAAGACAGGAGCCACAAATTGTTACCAATACCAATTTCAATATTGGTGTGGTGGATGAGGAAGTGATGGTGAAGATTGTATTGCCACAGGAGAAACCGTTATTTGCTGCCAGTAATTTTCAAAACAGTGATGAAGCAATTGCAGATGATGATCTGGACCTGAGTAAACTTATCAATCTACAGCTCAATGATATTGCCTCAAGGGGAACAGACAGTAAAATTGTTTATGTTACAGCTACTAATTCTCCTGATGCGTATTCTTTGAGCGGCCGTTACATTGTAAAAGGGAATGCCATTACAGTGACTGTGAACATCAAGCAGAATAAAATTATCAAATCAAAATTTGAACTAAACGGCACAAAAGATAAATTGAGTGAGATGGCTGCCAGCATTGCTGATAAGGCGTCGGGGATGGTGAAATGATTTTATAATTATATGCGGAATGTATTTCTGATAATATTATTGGTTGCAACAAATACTCTTTTGGCGCAGCAGCCGAGGCTGATGTTGCCGATTGGGCATACGGATGAAATTAACTCCGTCCAATTTAGCCCGGATGGAAAAAAAATTATTACTGCGTCAAATGATAATACCGCTAAAATATGGGATGCGGTTACGGGAAAATTGCTGACTGATTTAAAAGGACATATTCGTAATGTATTGAGTGCCCGGTTCAGCCCGGATGGGAAAAAAATTGTTACCGCTTCATTTGATAATACAGCAAAAATATGGGATGCTACTACCGGAAATCTATTAAATGATTTAACAGGACACAGTTATGTTATTATGGATGCCCATTTTAGCCCGGATGGAAAAAAAATTGTGACTGCTTCATGGGATAATACTGCCAGAATATGGAATGCTGTTACAGGAGATCTCCTTGTTGATTTAATTGGGCATATTAATTGGGTAGTCTCCGCCGCATTCAGCCCGGATGGAAAAAAAATTATTACTGGCTCCCGTGATAAAACTGCTAAAATATGGGATGCGGTTACGGGAACCATCCTGGCTGATTTAAATGGGCATAGCGATAAAGTTGAATCTGCCCAATTCAGTCCGGATGGCAGTAGAATTGTAACGGTTTTTTATGGTGATACTGCTAAAATATGGGATGCAGTTACTGGAATGCTGATGGCAGATTTAATAGGACACAATGCAGATGTCAACACCGCTGAATTCAGCCAGGATGGAAAAAAAATTGTGACATCTTCCCGGGATAAAACTGCTATAATATGGGATGCGGTTACGGGAAACCTTTTGGCTAATTTGAAAGGCCACCATGATTATGTGAACTCCGCGGAATTCAGTCCGGATGGAAAAAAAGTTCTGACGACTTCTTACGATAAAACTGCTAAAATATGGGATGCAGTTACTGGAATGCTGATGGCAGATTTAATAGGACACAATGCAGATGTCAACACCGCTG
>JANPMI010000156.1:0-24729 GCA_031422725.1 Chitinophagaceae bacterium
TATTCTTCATATTGAATAATCTCTGACCTTAAATAAAAAAAACGATGAAAAAAAAATCATGGATAACGTTTCCCCTGCTGTTACTCTGCAGCCATCTTATTTCAGGACAAGTGATTGACAGCGTCAAATTTTTTACAGATGAGACCCTGATTGAGATGTCTATTTCTACTGATATTAAGGCACTGCAGACCGAGAAAAAGTTAGATGTATTTCAGCCTGCAGATGTTACACTCAGTTTCCAGGATAACCAGGTGATAACTCAAAAAATAGCCGTCGGCGCCAGGGGGCATTTCAGAAGAGATTTTTGCACTATTCCTCCGTTGATGCTGAATTTCAGAGGGCCCGGCTCCCGCCTTTCCTCTCTTGGAAAACTTAAATTAGTAATTGGCTGTGGCAGTAAAGCCGATGATGAACAACTGATACTGAAAGAATACCTGGCGTATAAAATGTATAACCTGCTGGAAGAAAAAAGTTTCCGGGTAAGATTGGTTCGGGTAACTTATAATGACAGCCGGAATAAAATGAAGCCGTTTACCCAGTATGCTTTTTTTATTGAAGATGATGCCGATATGGCCAGGAGAAATGGCTGTATAAAAAAAGATAAAGTTCAGGTGCTCACAGAAAGCACCAACCGGGATATGATGACCATGGTGGCTGTATTTGAATATATGATCAGTAATGGTGACTGGTCAGTACCCAACAATCATAATATCAAGCTCATCTTTGAAAAAAAGATTCCTGCTGCCCTGCCCTATGTGGTTCCGTATGATTTTGATCATTCTGGTTTTGTTAATGCCGGCTATGCCCTGCCAAATGAATTATTAGGAACTGAAACGGTAACTGAAAGAGTGTACCGGGGATTCCCAAGAGAAATGGAAGAATTAGAATCTGTTTTCGCTGAGTTCAGGCAAAAGAAAGAAAGCATCTATTCGCTTATTATGAATTTTTCCCTGCTAAAAGAAAGAGCAAGAAAAGATGCAGTGGAATACCTCGAAGATTTTTATAAAACCATCAATAATAAAAACCAGGTAAAGTCCATCTTTATAGATAATGCGAGGACCAAGTAAAGTATTTTTAATTCAGCAATGCAACTCTCCGGCCTTAGTAAAACTCTTACCTTGCATTAAACTAAAAATTAATGGAACTTAAAGAACAATTTGAGCAAGCAGCAACCGAAAGCAAGAGTTTGGCAGAAAAACCCAGTAACGACACCTTACTACAGCTTTATTCACTGTATAAACAAGGCAGTATCGGGGACGTAAACACAGAACCCCCTTCTAATCCCTTTGACTTCGTCAACAAAGCCAAATATGAGGCTTGGCTTGCAATGAAAGGAAAATCAACCGATGATGCCATGAAAGAGTACATAGAACTGATCGGAAAATTGAAAGGATAAATAGTTTAACCGTTAGCCCTGCGTGGCGATTACTCATTACTGTTGATCCTGCTATAAATATCATCCAGCTTTTTACCAACCACCGGATAGCTGAATTTGCCAACCGCATCTTCAGCTATTTTTTTTCTATCATAGCCTCCATAGTTAGTCATCATCTGCTGCATGGCATCTGCAAGGGATTCTTCCTCTTTTGGCTCAACCAATAATGAATTAAACTCATTAACTAGTTCAGGAATGCCTCCCACCCCCGTGGCAATAACAGGCAAACCGCAGCATAAAGCTTCGCCAATAACACAGGGAGAGTTTTCAATATTGCTGAATAATACCAGGCAATCAGATTGCTGCATCGCTGCAGCTACCTGTTCATAAGGAATTTCACCCCTAAAAGAAAGATGAGTTTCGGTGAGGCCAATACTCTTTGCAAAATTTCTGATAGCCGCACCGGTATTACCGATCATTACCAATGTTGCATTACTATTTTGCTGAAGCAGCAATTTAAATGCTCGTAATATACCTTCTGCATTTTTCAACGGCACCATGTTGGAGACATGGATAAACCGGAAAGAATAGGTTTGTTTTTCCCGGTAAAAAAATAAACTGGTATCAACAACATTAGGAACAACTTTATATTCCTTTTTTGTTACTAATCTGTTCACTCCTTCCCCCAGGTATTTGCTTACACTGATAAAGGCAATCCCCTTATCAAATATCATCTTCGTATATCTTTTAAATGGGGTGGATTTACTTTTATAATTGTCTGTTACCACATCATTATAAATGCCCCAGTGTTCGGTGATCACATACGGAATTTTATATTTTCTCTTTATCCATATACCCATTATACCAGCCTTCATGGGAATATGAACATGCACCAGGTCCGGTTTTCCATTTTCAACAATATATCTCCTGACAGCCTGCCGGGAAAGGGCCAGCCATCGGTAGTGAGATTGTATCTTCCCAAAAAAAGAAGATGATCTTTTGTAATACACAAGATGTTCGGTAAGTCCTGCTGATTGATTTATCTGCTTTTCAGTTGTTTCTATTTTCCCGGTTGCATCACCCCACACATGTATTACATATATATCATTATACAATGCTGCTGCACGGGCATGACGCTGTACAAAATCGCCATTGAATGGTTCTGTTTTACCCGGGTACCAACTGCACAGCCAGAGTATTTTTTTTCGGGACATATGGTTATACTACTACGGCCTTTATTATGAATTGCAGCAAAACTGACAAACCTTCGTAGCACAAGTAAAAGTAACCCAGACCTGCCGCCGGGCAAAATATCCTCTTAATAAATAAGCTGAATCAAATAAATTATACATTTGACTATGGCATTATTAAGAAGACTACGAAACTTAAAGTCAGAAATAAACACCGGCTTTGGCACCAACAGTTCAAGCACCGGTGGCCGTTTTGTAAACCGGGATGGCAGACCCAATGTAATAAAAAAAGGGGTTGGAATACTATACCGCTACAGTTGGTACCATACCATGCTCGGTATGAACAGGGGTAAGTTTCTCTTCCTTCTTTTCCTGTGTTATATATCAATCAACCTTGTTTTTGCCGGCATCTACTACCTTATTGGCATTAACCATCTCGCCGGGGTGCACAGCGGCTCTTCCTTTAAAAATTTTACAGAAGTTTTTTTCTTCAGTGCACAAACATTCACCACAGTGGGTTATGGCCGCATCAGCCCGGTGGGTTTCATGGCCAGTGCCGTTTCAACTTTTGAAGCATTTCTTGGCCTGTTAAGCTTTGCTATTGCCACCGGACTTTTCTATGGACGTTTTTCAAGGCCCAGGGCTTTTCTGAGGTTTAGCGAAAACGCCTTAATAGCCCCATTTAAAGAAGGCACTGCTTTTATGTTTCGCATGGCGCCTTATAAAAACAATAATCTTTCTGAAGTAGAAGTAAAACTTACCCTCGCCATTACCAATGAAAAAGATGGTAAACTGACCGATGAATTTTTCACTCTTGATCTTGAGTTTTCTAAAATCAACGGACTGTCTTTAAGCTGGACCGTTGTTCATCCTATTGGCGATAAAAGCCCTTTTTATGGTTTAACTAAAGGAGATATAGCCGGTATGGACATGGAAATAATGGTGTACATAAAAGCATTTGATGAGGTTTTTTCAAACAATGTGGTGACAAGAACCTCCTACATCAGCAGCGAAATCGTTTGGGGAGCAAAGTTCAAAATGATGTATCACCCCAGCAATGATAAAAATAAAACCATTCTTGAACTCGATAAAATTAATGCCTTTGATATAGTGACATTACCAGAACCTGCTATAATAACTGTCGCTGATTAATTTACTACCGGCACCAGGCGTATAAACTCTTTCCTGTTCAGGTAATAAAATAGCAGCAGGTAAATAAGCGGCAGAAAACTGAAAACCTTGAATACTAATTGCCCGGTATAAAATCCTGAAAGATATAAACCTGCCAGCACTATAAATCCTCCCAGCAATTGCCTGTCGCTGATGGCGCAAACCACATGAAAGCAATAAATATGTATATCCTTATAAACAAGCTTTAATGGTTTGGTAATATGATAACCATCCGTAATAACAATTCTTGGATTATTTTCCTGCACCGGGATAACGACAGGCTTTGTATTCAGCAGCGGGTAAATCTCTTTACCATTGATGATAGCCCGTAGTTTTAAAAAACTAAGCAGTACCTGGTTCTTTCGGGCAATAACTATATGGAAGGGAGTGGATATAGTTTGAGGTTTAAAATTAATTCGCTGCTATTAACTCCCGACTCCTGACTCACGACTAATGACTCCCCCTCACTTCAACGCCTTAATAATTTCAATAAAATCAGCCGCCACCAGCGATGCGCCACCAACCAGCCCGCCGTCCACATCCGGGCAACTGAATAATTCTTTGGCATTATTCGCTTTCACACTGCCGCCATAAAGAACAGGAATTTCATTAGCCACTGCATCACCATACTGACCAGCTATTACAGAACGTAAATATTTATGTATTTCCTGTGCCTGCTCCGTAGTCGCCGTTTTACCCGTACCAATCGCCCAGATAGGTTCATAAGCAATAATGATATTTTTTATTTTATCGGCCGGCAAATGAAATAATGACTCCTTCAATTGTGCCGCCACAAAATCATTTTGTGTTCCTGCCGCACGGATAGCTAATGCTTCACCGCAACAAAAAACAGGAGTGATGAAATTGTCAAAACAAAGATTCACTTTATCGGCCAGCATCGCATTCGTTTCAGCATTATATTCCCTTCTTTCACTATGCCCCACAACACAGTAGTTGATATTCATCGAATGAAGCATCTCCACCGATAGTTCACCCGTATAGGCTCCCGATTTTTTATGGTGGCAGTTTTGCGCCGCAGCATAATAGTTTTGCTCCTCTTCCACTTCGCTTCTCGTCATCAGCAAGTAGGGAGAAGGAACAGCAAAAATCGCCAGCTGATGATTGGCTAATTCAATCTCTGCCCCAAGGATATCATCCAGTAACTTTTCTCCCTGCTGAAACGTAAGATTCATCTTCCAGTTAGCCGCGGCTATTTGTTTTCTCATAGTAAAATCTAATTTTATAATTATCTGCCATAAATATATTAAATACTCATTCTTCCTTAAACCTCTGCTCGCAACTCATAGCTTCTCAAATATATACTTCAAAATACTTCTCTCCTCTTCCGTCACCGTTTGTCCCTTCAATTTCTTCCAGTCTTCAATATCCAGCAATGCTTTTTCAAACTCATACCGCTTCACTCCTTCGCTGCCCCAGCTAAAGTTGGGAATATATTTCGGTGTCAGCCCCGCACCAAACACATTGCAGCAAACACCAATCACCGTTCCGGTATTAATGGCCGTATTCACTGCCGTCCGGGAAAAATCTCCCAGCAGCACCCCGCATTTCATCCCCGCATTCATCTCTCCTTTCGGTGTCCATATTTTTACATCGCTGGCATTGTTTTTTAGATTGGAGTTAGTAGTGCCTGCCCCCAGGTTACACCACTCGCCTATCACCGAATCACCAAGATAGCCATCATGTGCTTTATTACTATAGCCAAACAGCACCGAATTTTTTATTTCCCCACCCACCACACAGCGGGGCCCCAGTGTAGTAGCTCCATACACTTTTGTTCCCAATTTCAGGCAGGCGCCTTCACCCATCGCAAACGGCCCACGAATGATGCATCCCTCCATCACTTCCGCATTTTTACCAATATACACCGGCCCCGCAGAGGCATTGATGATGCAGTGCTCCATCCTCGCACCTTTCTCTATAAAAACCTGCGAAGGTTTAGTCACCCTGTTCGTTTTTGAAATCCGTTGCGACTTTCGCTTCGCCGTCAGCAGTTTAAAATCCTGCCGTATGGCCCCATCATTCAGTTTAAAAATATCCCAGGGATATTGTATTGTTTTTATTTCCTCTTTAATTGTAACAGCATTACCCACTTTTATCCTGTACCTGTCCGTTATTTCATTCTTAGTAAACCGGAAAACAATTCCCGTTCCGGCTGCTGTAGTAATAAACTCGCCGTTCTTTAGTTTCCTGGTCGCTTTCACTAATTCAGGTGTCGGCAGCACATTGCCATGTACCATAAAGCAAACACCATCCTTCACCACTTCATCCATATTCACCGACCGCTGCAGGTCTTTATAGTCATCTTCTTTCTTGTCATAAGAGGTCAGCCCCAGCATCCGTTCCCATTTCTCCCTTATGGTCAGTATGCCAATGCGTATATCCTGCATCTGCCTCGTCAGCGTAAAGGGATGCAGGTTTTCCGGCTGGCAAAATTCTTCAGTAAAAATGATTTTGTTCATGCAGATAACTATGGGCCAAATGTAGAGAATTAAGGGGTAAGAAAGATGATTATGTACCCGGCTGCATTACTACAATTATCGCCCTTTGCAAGTTTATCCTGAGCGAAGCCGAAGGGCACACTTCAGGGTTCGGTTCACTGCTCATCATTTGCAAATATTCTCCTCTTTCATCTGCTTTTCTTATTTTCAGGCAAATTATAACCTATGAGAACAAATTGTATTCAATGCAATTACTTCCTTGATTGGGACACATTTAATTATTCTGTCGATAACTTCGGAGTATTATCAGGCACTTTCTGATTTGAAACGCAACTATCATTCTTTTCTGAAAGGATATTTAACGCTGAGAATTCCTAATAAATTAATTCACATGGACCTTGATATAACTGCTGATCGCATCGTCGGATTTTTGAACGAGAACAATCATCGAAACTGGAAAAATTGGTAATTTCACTCTTCAGAAAATCTACTCCCAACAGGTTACCTTTTCCTATTTCCGGTATTAAAGACAACGAAAACCGGCCCTGCAAGGGCGGTTTACCTGCCTCCATACGAAAGTATTTCCCCAATTTTATTAATCAACAAATAAACAGAACCAGATGGTACAGAAAACTTATTTTAAGACTAAAGATTATTGCAAAGTAAAATTCTCTTTCAAAGCAGAAAATGCGGAAACAATAGAAATACTTGGGCTTAACAGTAACTGGGCAGATTCAATTGTAATGAGCAAAAAGAAAGATGGCAGCTTCAGTGCAGATGTAAACTTAACCAAGGATTCCATTCATCAATTTAAATACTTAGTAAACGAAACAGAATGGTTGAATGAACCGGAGGCCGACAGCCAGAAACCCAATGAATTTGGCGGAACAAACAGTGTTATTTCCCTTTAAATAATCCTCCCCATAAAGCATATAAAATAAACGACCTCCCGAAGAATCGGGAGGTCTAAAGTATAGCCATGAAAAACAAAACTCTTTCCGCCGGTTGGCGGATCAAGTAGTGTCACAATTTAATATTATTCTGCCTTCTTTGCGTATCTCTTATTGAATTTATCAATACGGCCTGCTGTATCCACCAGCATATTCTTACCGGTGAAGAAAGGGTGAGAAGTATTGGAAATCTCCAGTTTTACCAGGGGGTATTCATTGCCGTCCTCCCATTTTGCCATCTCTTTGGAAGCAGCGGTAGAGCGGCTCAGAAAAGTATGACCATTACTCATGTCTTTAAAAACTACTAACCGGTAGCTGTCGGGATGGATTCCTTTTTTCATAACTTGATGATTTTGAAGGCTGCACGGATTTTGCCGTCCAGATTAAAAGATTATTTTTCGGGCGGCAAAGATAGGCCGGGGAAGGTTTACAGCCAAATATTAAGGAAAATACATTGCGGCCACGAAATCATACAAAACCACACAAACAACTAAACCCAACAAATTCAGTATTGTATTTTTTGTGCCAATTCGTGTTGTTTCGTGGTTGACAAACTCCTTTGTAGTTTAAACGATGAAAGCACCAAGTTAGCTCACTGTCTGGCTTGCGCCTTCTGTTTACATACCTGATGCTTTCGGAAGTAATTTCCACCTTTTAACGGGTTTCTCTTACTCCAGGAGTTACTTCCATCTTTTAAGGGATTTCCGTTTCTCCAAGCACTTCATTTTATTGCTAAAACGTCGTGCAGTTGTATATCAAATATAGTTTATTCAAATACCCTTTTCCAAATTTTTACCCCTTTTGATATGCACCCCTTTTCCACTTTGTTATTAACAGGAATATGGAGGTAATGAAGGTTTATCAAGACTTAATCCCGCATATTGACATGTTGTAAAGGAATTCCAAGGTTTCCCTCTTTACAAAGCTGGATCACAGCCTGCAGGTCATCAATTTTCTTTCCTGTCACCCTCACCAAATCATCATTAATAGATGCCTGCACCTTCATTCCGGAGTCTTTGATGAGTTTTACAATCTTCTTGGCATCCTCCTGCGCCAGTCCGTTCTTCACTTTCACCTCTTTCTTCCACACTTTACCACTCTGTGCTCCTTCTTTAGATGTATCAAAGGCTTCCGGAGCAATGCCCTGTTTATGTGCCCGGCTGATAAGCACATCAATCAGCTGCCGCATCTTCATATCATCATCAGTTTCCATTTTGATAACAAATTCTTTCTTGTCAAGATTAATAACAACATGTGAACCTTTAAAATCAAAACGGTTAGTGATCTCTTTGGTAACAACGTTTACGGCATTGTCCAATGCCTGTGCATCAACTTTACTTACAATATCAAAGGATGGCATAGAAAAAAGTTTATGGTTTTGGAGTTATAGTTTGGCTTCTTCAAATGTAAGATTGTTTTTGTTGTGGCAGTACTTTCATCAAAGCATCAAAGTAAAAAAAATCCTCTCCCGTCTGATACGAGAGAGGATGGATAAGGTTCATGGCTATACTGATTACTAATTTCCTGATTTTACTCTTTGCTGCTCATCGGATGCGCCGCCTTGTTTTTTCCCGCTGTTCGCTTTCAGTTTTCCTTTATTAAAACGCCAGGTAAAGGAAAGGCTTACTGCACGGCTGTCATTCACATCTTTAAATGTGGCGTCCACATTTCCATATTTACTATATCCTTTAAAAACACTACCGGCAAATATGTCACGGAAATTTAAACGGACACTCCCTTTATTTTTTAATACCTGCTTGCTGAAACCTGCATTTACCTGTGCTATTGATCTGATAAATATTACACCTTCCACTGCTTTTGATCTGTAGAAACCGCTTAACTCAGCAGTCCATCCTTTGCCCCATTTAAATTGCTGTTGTGCCTGTACTGTCAATCCAGTTATCCCTATTGAAATATTTTCATTATTCACCACCCCTGTAAAATGATTGTTGGCGACATTCAGGTATAAACTAGTGCTCCACCACTTCTTAATTTCTTTATTTGCACTTACAGCTATCCCTACCTGGTTGCGGGTGGCAATATTTGCTTTTTTAATGAATGTTTCATTGGTAAGTTCATTCTGTTCAATTACCTGCTGGATAATGTCGGTCGTGTTACTGTAGTTAAGTGTTGTAGTCAAAAAGCCTTTGTAGGTATGGCTCAACTCAATGTTATGACTAAACTGGGGCTTCAAATTAGGATTGCCCTGTTCAAACGTATAGCGGTCAAGAAAATGAATAAAAGGATTCAGTGCCTCATAATCAGGACGGTTAATCCTCCTGCCATAATTAATAACAAACTGGTTCTTTTCATTGACGTTGTATTGCAGGTAAGCAGTCGGGAAAAGCTGGGTATAGTTTCTTTTGAACTGCACTCCTGTTGTTAACTGGTTTCCTTTTGCATTGGTATTTTCTAAACGAAGACCAAACTGTCCGCTCCATTTTTTTCCCAATGGCCTGCTATAGTTTACATAAGCTGCATTTACATTTTCTTCATATACAAAGTGATTGCTGCGATAGTAATCATGAACCATCTGGCCGTTTTGAATACTGTCATAGTTCGCATCATTATTAGTTTTTACATAGCTTGATTTGATACCGGCTTCAAATTTTGCTCCTTTTTTCAATGGCAGGGTATAATCCACTTTTCCACTGTAGATGGTTATATCCTGTGGAAGATTTCCCATCAATGTATCGGGTGCTTCCTTCAGGTTTCCCATATTATCATAATAAGAACTGATAAGCGGTTGTTTACTGGTTGACCTGTATTGAATGTAATCGAGGTCCGCTGTTATCTCCTGCCCTGCCGAATCAAGTATGGTGCGAAGATTAAAGTTGCTGCCGAAGTTTTTCCATTTCTCATCATTCTGAGAAAAACTTTTAGCCTGGCTTGTCAGTACACCGTTGGGATTAAAAATATCAGTATTTGTATTGCTCTTCCAGGTGCTGGGATTATAAAAACCATTCACTACAAAACCTAATGTGGTTTTCTTGTTCACAGAATAATCAAGGCCAACTTTGCCACTATAGAAATGGCTTTGATTTTCCATTGCTGAATGCTGATCAAATATCGAAAGAATGTCTTTCGTAGTTGATTCCCGGAAATTTCTGCTGATAAAGAGGTCTTCACTCTTATGATTCCTGTTATAATTTAAACTGGTAAATAAATTCACTTTACCATTGCGGTAATTGAAATTAATCCCTTCATTGAACCGTGTATATTTCCCCTGGGTAACACCGCTGGTAACACTTCCATTATAACCAAACTGCTTATTCTTTTTTGTCTTGATGTTGATAACACCTGAGTTTCCGGCTGCATCATATTTGGCAGGCGGGTTAGTCATAATTTCAATTTGCTCCAGTTGACTTGCAGGCATGCTGCGAAGCATACCGGCCAGGTCGGCACCACTTAAATAACTTGGGCGGCCGTCAATCATTACCACCACTCCCTGTTTTCCTTTCAGGCTTATGTTTCCGTCTTTATCAACAGTAACACCCGGAGATTTTTCCAGTACTTCGAGTGCTGAGTTACCAACATTAGTTACAGATGCTTCTACGTTTACAATAGTTCTGTCAAGCTTTTGCTCAATTAATGGCTTTTTTGCCGTAACAGTTACTGCACCTATTTCTTTTGCATGGGGAATCAGTTCAATTGTTTTTAAAGTAACAGATGAATTTGCAGAGTTGATGTCAAAGATTTCAGAAAAGCCTTTGTTATGTCCTACTGCGGTAATAGAAACCAGGTAGGTTCCCTCTGTTACATTTTCAAAAGCATATTTACCGGTTTTATCTGCCACACTCATTTTAGCGACAGACGAATCCTTTGCTCTTAACAATGTTATGGTGGCTGATTCAATGGTTTTGGAACTTCCGTCTATTATAGTTCCACTTATTTTACCGGTTGTTTGCTGTGCATGGCTGACGAAAGACAAGGTTGTTAAAAGGACTGTCAGCAAGGTCAAAATTTTTCTCATTTTTGTTGATTTTTATCTTTAGTACTTGTTTTTGATAATTACAGACCAAAACTAAGTACTTTGCATTACCAAGAACAGTGTTTTAAATTAAACGGTTCATTTTAGTGATAACTGGCTATTTTTCGGACATTTCTATGACGCAACAGGCTAAATCCGGTTACAGGCAAGTTTTTATTTAGGTATAGGAGGCAAAATCTGTGTGTTTAACGGGAAAATGATGTGTGATACTGATTGGAGATTAAAAAAGACTGTCACCCTGAATTTATCGAAGAGTGTAAGCTTAATGTCTAATTGATATGAGCTCAATTCTGGCTCCACCTGCCCTTAAAAGCTATAAAACTTGTTTTCCCGAATAAAAGAAAATTCCAATAGCTATATTGCAGAAAACTAAGAAGATGATTATTGATTTCCGTTCAGATACGGTTACCAAACCAACACCAGCCATGCTCGAAGCCATGACGAAAGCAAAAGTTGGTGATGATGTGTTTGGAGAAGATCCCTCCATTAATGAACTGGAAAGTCTTTCAGCTTCTATGTTTGGGATGGAAGCAGCCCTTTTCTGTCCTTCTGGTACTATGACAAATCAGATTGCCATTAAATGCCACACCCAACCCGGCGATGAAGTGATTTGTGATGAAAGCTCACATGTGTATCAATACGAAGGCGGTGGCATTGCTTTTAACTCGGGTGCTTCCGTAAAACTAATACAGGGTAATCTTGGAAGAATTGTGGCAGAACAGGTTAAAGAAGTTATTCAGCCAGATGATGCTCACCGGGCACATACCAGTTTAGTTTCGCTGGAAAATACTTCCAACCGTGGCGGTGGAAGCTGCTATGATTTTGATGAAATAAAAAAAATTCAGGCCCTGTGCCGGGAAAAAAATATCGCCATTCATTTAGATGGTGCAAGACTATGGAATGCATTGGTGGCCAAAAAGGAAAATACAAAACAGTATGGCGAAACATTTGACAGTATTTCTGTTTGCCTGAGCAAAAGCCTCGGATGCCCCGTTGGCAGTTTGTTGCTGGGCAGAAAAGATTTTATTAAGAAAGCAAGAAGAGTAAGAAAAGTATTTGGCGGTGGTATGCGCCAGGCCGGTTTTATGGCAGCAGCAGGTATCTATGCACTACAAAATAATATTGAAAGATTGTCAGAAGATCATGCACATGCCGGGCAAATAGCAAAGGCAATTGCAGGAAACAAATTTGTGCAGCAGGTTTTACCGGTTGAAACCAATATTATCATATTTGAGGTAAATAAAAGTATAACAGCTCCGGATCTGGTGGCCAAACTAAAAGAAAAGGCCATTTTAGGATATGCTATTTCTCCCAGCCGGGTAAGGCTGGTGTTGCATTTGGATATCCATAAAGAAATGGTGGCAAGAACCATTGAAGCCTTCAACCAACTATAGTATCTTAGAAGATATGTTACCTAAAATCAATCCAACAACTACCAAAGCCTGGTCAGCATTGCAAAAACATTTTTCAGTAATGAAGAATGTTCATATGAAAGATTT
The DNA here is from genome assembly GCA_031422725.1 of Chitinophagaceae bacterium. Classification (GTDB taxonomy): domain Bacteria; phylum Bacteroidota; class Bacteroidia; order Chitinophagales; family Chitinophagaceae; genus JJ008. The sequence continues at coordinate 12,635 of JANPMI010000156.1, forward strand.
ATTCCATGATGATGCCAATCGGTTTAAGAAATATTCACTCTGCCAGGACGAACTCGTCTTTGACTATTCCAAAAATATCATTACTGATGAAACTATCGGGTTACTGCTTCAATTGGCCAATGAATGCCGGCTAAAAGAGGCCATCACATCTATGTTTAATGGCGACCTGATAAATGAAACGGAGAAACGATCAGTATTGCATATTGCTTTAAGAAATTTTTCTGATCAGCCTGTTTTTACAGAGGGAACTGATGTGATGCCTGAAGTAAGAAGAGTTTTGGGCAAAATGAAAACTTTTACCAATGCAATTCATAAGGGCAAGCTCCGGGGCTATACCGGCAAGCGGATAAAATATATCGTCAATATTGGTATCGGTGGCAGTGACCTGGGCCCGCAAATGGTAACAGCAGCTTTAAAACCATATTGGGTGGAGAATATTGAAACTTATTTTGTTTCGAATATAGATGGCACACACATTGCTGAAACATTAAAGAAAATAAATCCTGAAAGAACTCTTTTTCTTATTGCGTCCAAGACATTTACTACCCAGGAAACCATGACGAATGCTCACACAGCGAGGGAGTGGTTTCTGAAAAAAGCAAAACAGGAGAAACATATTGCCAAACATTTTGTGGCACTTTCCACCAACGAAAAAGAAGTGGTGCAATTTGGCATTGATAAAAACAACATGTTTGAATTCTGGGATTGGGTAGGTGGCCGTTATTCCTTATGGAGTGCCATCGGCCTATCCATTTCATTGACGATTGGTTATAAAAATTTTGAACTTTTACTGAAAGGTGCTCATATTTCAGATAATCATTTCAGCACCTTGCCTTTCGAAAAAAATATACCTGTATTAATGGCCTTGCTTGGAATCTGGTACACCAATTTCTTTGATGCACAATCAGAAGCCATTCTTCCTTATGACCAGTATCTCCATCGCTTCGCCGCTTATTTTCAGCAGGGCAATATGGAAAGCAATGGCAAAAGTATTGACCGCAACGGCGAACCAGTTGAATACGCCACGGGCCCTGTTATCTGGGGCGAACCCGGCACCAATGGGCAACATGCCTTTTACCAGTTACTACACCAGGGTACTCCCCTTATTCCCTGTGATTTTATTGCCCCGGCACAAAGCCATAATCCTCTTGGCGATCATCATCAGAAATTATTAAGTAATTTTTTTGCGCAAACTGAAGCATTGATGAATGGCAAGACGGAAAATGATGCAGAAAAAGAATTGGAAAAACAGGGATTACCGGCAGAAGAAATGGCAAAACTTCTTCCCTATAAAATATTTAACGGCAATAAACCCATCAACTCTTTCCTTATAAAGAAGATCACCCCTATCAGCCTGGGAGAACTTATTGCTTTGTATGAGCATAAGATTTTTGTACAAGGCCTTATCTGGAACATTTACAGTTATGATCAGTGGGGTGTGGAATTAGGCAAGCAATTAGCCAATAAGATATTTCCTGAATTACAAACCGCTGCAATGGTTAACAATCATGATTCGTCTACCAACGGACTTATCAACGCCTGGAAGGAAATGAAAAAGTAGTTTTCAATTTTAAATGGGGCAAACACTACTTCCTAAAAATATCTCTCTGGAGTTATTACACCATCAATTAGACATTAAAAATACGCCTAAAAGAAAATGTCAGGAATTGTCACCCTGAGTTTATCGAAGGGCTATCGAAGCCTTTTAATCATCCTTCGATAAACTCAGGATGACAGTCTTGTATTAATCTAATTGGTATTACTATTTCTCTCCGCATTTTCAGTACAGTGCAAATAAAAAAAGCCCCCCGGAATTATTACCGGGGGGCTTTGGATGATTTATTATAAATTATCTTATTGAGATTGCTTAACAACCAATCCTGATGTTATTTTGCCTGTACGCTTATGAGCCACCTTCACCACATAGGTGCCGGCTGCCTGCTTGCTAAGGTCAAAATTCATCTGTACATATGGTTCACTTACATTGGTAAGAACTGCCTCTTGTGTAGCTACAACCTGGCCTTGTGAGTTGTAAACAGATACAAACCTGTTTTCAGTCATGTTATCACCGAAGAACAATCTCACCTGGAAGACGCCTGTTGTCGGATTTGGATATATCCATAAGCGGTCTGATTGTTCAGAACCAATTACCAGGGCATTCGAAGTGTTTGTACAACCATTGCTGGCAGTAACTGTTGCACGGTAAGTACCAAGCTGATCAATTCCAACAACTCTTGTACTGCCGGTTGCACCTGCTATTACTGAACCATTACGGGTCCATGAATAGCTGACACCAGTAAGTGGCGGAGCAACAGATGCTGTGATTGTTGTGGTCTGACCCGGTGTTAAAGCAAGATCAGGTGCAGATATAGATACTACCGGTAATGGAAGGATAGTTAATACCGCAGAAGCGACGCTTGTAACAGAGCCGCAAGGCGCTGCAGTTACTGTAACTCTATACAGATTGTTATTCATTATCTGTGTTACATTAGGTATTGTCAGCGTTTTGGAAGTTCCGCCCGGAACATTAGTATAAGTAAGGCCACCATTTACACTAACCTGCCATACATACGTCAACGGTCCACCGCTCGTAGTATTCGCAGTAAACGTTGCTGTTGAGCCCAGACAAACAGGATTTGAAGCTGGTGCAATAACAAGTCCTGCTACCGGACTGGTTACATTTACTGTAACACAGGTTGGTGCACTCGTACATGATGGTGACGGAGTGCTGTACACAACACAATAGGTAGCGCTGGTGCCAGTAAATGGCGCTATATCCAAAGGCTTAACATAAATTGTATTTGCAAGAGTACCAGCTATATAAGCAATTGTTGCTGCCGGGTCGCTAAACATTGAATTTGGTGATGCAGGTGAAGTCTGAGTCCATACACCTGCTGCAGGTGCTCCATAAGTGATATCCATTGACCATGAGGTAAGGGTACCACAATCACCTGCCCATTCCTGTGGGTCACAGATCGCTATTGTCCAGTTTCCAGATCCCTGGTTAACACCACCCCATAACGTATTCCATGATTGGGTAGTAGGCTGGAAGGCAGTAGGCCCTGCACCGGTTATATCACCATATGATCCTGGACTCAATTCCCAGTCCGCCCTGAATGTATTTGTAAAAGGTGGAGCAACAGCGCTGAATCGGGTAGTGCCCACAGAACTTATAACTGTATTCGTAAAATTCGCCCCTGCAGTTTGTGCTCCTGATTTATGATAAAAAAGGTTCAATACCTGGTTGGTTGTTGAGTTCTTTAATACTATAAGCAGGTCGGACGCATAGGTATGAGTAATATTCAACCTGAGATCTATCCGGGTAATAGCAGAACCCGGAGGTAATACAACAGGAATGGTATGATTGATACCGGCATTGGTCACTGCAGCGGTAGAACCGCCACAGTCATTTAAATCAGGAATAGCTACACTTATTGCTCCTGAAGAGAAAGTAGTGGTAGCCGGAGATGACGCATTCGTTAATGTCAATGCCTGGATAGTTCCGTTGCAAATTGTAACTGGTGAGGTAACATTCAACCTCGCTACCAATGGTCCAACAACTAAAGTAGTTGAGTTGCTGAAATCTATGCCGGAGCAAGGATTCTGAACAACGGCACGGAATACATAACCGGTTAGGGTTGATGGTATATTAGAAAGAACCAATGTGCCTGTAGTAGCGCCGGAAACGGTAGCACCACCTAAAGTTCCATTAGGAAGAGGCAGCCATGTTAGTGATGCGGCAGTTGCTTTATATTCCCATGTAAACGTCGGGAGTGAAGCAAGTCCTGTATTAGCAGTAATATTTGCTGAACCAGAACATTCTGCATTAGTTGTTGCTGGTATAGTAATGCCTGTAAGAGGTACGCAAGGCTGAATATTGATTAAATAATCTTCAGTTTCACCCCAGGTATATGTTCCGCAAGGTAATATACCAGCAGGATTTCCTGTCTCCACATTTACAACCCTCATCAGCGTAACTCCGCTCACTGCCGTAGTAGGTATATTAACCAGACCTGTCGCCGTATGCGGGCCGTTCGCCACACCTGAAAGAAATGCTCTTTCAGCAGGGTTTTCAAAAGCGCCATTTTGGTTATAATCTATCCACACTCCGGTTGCACTTCCAAAATTACCGCCACAAGTGCCTATCTGTATTGAAATAGGTTGGTTGTTGCCAGTAACTGCATTACCAACTGGTAGTGTCGTATAATTGGAATAACGGTTCTTAATACTTCCGGGGCCAGGGCCAGTAGAAGCACAGTTAGAACTATTGTTTATGGTTCCAAAAGTTACATTAAAGACATCCTCATCAGCGGTACTGGTAGCACCGGAATTGCAGTAACAGCTAAGAATTGTCTTCATTGTTACCTGTACCGGGGTTGATGTTGTTGAATTACCAGCGCAGGTTACGGTAACCCTGTAATAAGTTGCTGTAGTTTGAGTTCTTGATAAACTACCTCCTGTACCCGGAATGGTGGTCCAGGTTGTACCGTTAGGAGAGCTTTCCCAAAGGTAAGTAACACCTGAACCAATTGTGAGGTTTTGAGGTGTCAACGTAAATACTTCAGTCGGGCAAACCGGGTTAGCAGTACTTAAAGTGTTGCCCGGGTTGGGTGTACCGGCACAAGGCGCCTGGGGAATTGGATAAATAGCAAAAGTTTCCACTTGAGCAGTATAAGCACCAACAAGTGTACTTCCACCGGTCAGTGTATCAATAATTCGTAATTGAGGACCGGTAGTAAAGGCGGCCCAAAAATACTGGCCATCGCTTATATCAAAGTGACCATCCTGTCCAAAATTGGCATTGACACCAAGTGGGCCAACTAAGGTAGGAACACCAGTGGTTTTATTCCACTTGTAAAGATTATCCAAAACGATATCTACTGAAAACAAAGACCCACCCAGGGGGGCTGCATTCAACTGAATAGCTCCGGCACAAACACCAGAGGCTGGTCCAATGGGTGTGCACACACCTGTAGTAATATTAATGGTAAAAATCTGTGATACAGCGAGACTTGTTGAAACGCCATACATTGTATTGTTAGATGGATCCCAGGTCATACCTGTTAAATTCGCCTGGGGTACCCCTGTGCAGTTCGCTACGAATGTTCTTACACCTGTCAGCGTATCTACTATATACAGTGCAAAAGGGGCGGCCTGATCCACAACATACATTTTTTGAGTAGTGGTTACCCAAGCCGCAGCACCCGGAAAACCAAAAGGAACCGAGGCGCCTATAGGCGTTAATGTAGTATTAAGCAGCGATTGTTTATTTAACCGGAAACCGGGCGCAAATGTTTGATAACAAAATGCGCTGCTAAAAGGACTTCCTGCATTAGGCACGGGATCAATATCTCCACCCCTCGATTGAACCGGAGCAGCACCTACCGAATGAACTGAATTGGCCTTAATGATATCCAATTCAGCCTTTTTTTGCTCCAGCATTTTTTCGGCGGGCTTTTTTACAGCACCCGGTTTTTGCTGGGCAAAAGAGAACTGGGTTGTTGCAGTCAGAATCAATGCGAGTGCAATGATTTTTGTGCAGAAGTACCCTAAACTTCGTTGAGTAAATTTTGGTTGCATAATAGAGATTTTAAATGATTGATTGTTACCCGTCTGGCAGGTAATGTCCTGAATCCGGGGCGTAAGATAATTTTTTTTAGAATACCAATAAAAAAATAAATTGCCTGTTTACCATTTATCCACAACTTCCTCGTTTCCGGCTGCCGCTACATCCCCTGTTTCCGCTACTGGCGCAGCTTCCGCCGGTTTTTGCTCTGCTACAGATATAACTGAATCCGTGACCGCAGCGATATTATTCTCCTGCGGAACAGCATCTTCAGGATTTTCATCATGATTAAAAGCATCGAAATCAAAATCAGGCATCAGATCAGTTTTTACATAGTCAACCGCTTCACCCAATGCCTTGATGAATTTATTGAAATCTTCTTTATACAGGAATATTTTATGCCTGTCATACCCGTTGTCATCAAACCTTTTGCGGCTTTCTGTGATGGTCAGGTAATAATCATTACCACGGGTGGCTCTTACATCAAAAAAATATGTTCTTCTTTTTCCGGCACGGATGCGTTTACTGTAGATGCTCTCAATTTTTTTGTCATTATTTTCGTACGCCACTGTATAAGTTTTAGCAGTTAAGAAATTCCTTTTGTTTTGGGTGTCACAAATATATAGATGTTTTTGAAACGGCCAAATTCAGTGAGCAGTCTTCAGTCGCCAGACGGCAATTGTAAACAAGCCACAGATCACTTTGATCGGTGACTGAGAACTGCCGACTGAAGACTGCTTACTGTTCCCTCTCCTGTTCCTGTTGTTTTGCATATAAACCTGCATAATATCCTTCCGGAATGGATAATAACTGCTGGTGAGTACCCTGCTCAACAATATTGCCATCATCCAGTACGATTATTTTATCAAAACTGAATAAAGTGAAAATGCGATGGGTAATTATTATAGCGGTTTTATCCTGCAGGTATTCATTCAGGTTTCCGATAATTTCTTTTTCTGTCCTGGCATCTACGGCACTCAGGCAATCATCAAAAATAACCAGGCCCGGATTTTTAATTAAAGCCCTGGCAATAGAAATTCTTTGTTTTTGCCCGCCGCTGAGTGTAACTCCTCTTTCTCCGATCATGGTATTATACTGATCAGAAAAAAAAGCTATTTCTTTATCTACACTTGCTTTTGCAGCTGCCTCAATTGCTTCTTCAGGCCTGGCCTTCTGTAGCCCAAAGCGGATGTTATTCTCAACAGTCTCGCTAAACAAAAAAACATCCTGGGATACATAACTGATTTGCTCCCGCAATGATTTCAAATCAATTTTCTGTATGTCATTCCCTTCCAATTTTATTTGTCCGTCAGTAGCATCATACATCCTGAGTAATAACTGGGCAACAGTTGATTTGCCGCTGCCTGTTCTGCCGACTATAGCTATCTTTTGTCCTTTATTGATATGCAGATTAAAGTTTTTAAGGGCATGAATTCCTGTATGCGGGTAAATGAAATTTACTTCTTCAAATTTTATATTTCCTTCCAGATGGGTAGCAATAGCATTTGGCAAATTCTGTATAGCCGGTTCGGTTTGCAGAAATTCATTTATTCTTTTTTGTGATGCCGCTGCCCGCTGAATCATACTGGCGGTGAGGCCAATGGCACTTACCGGGAACGTAAGCATATTTACATACATCACAAATTCAATAATGGTGGCCAGGTTGGTTTTTTCAGGATTGGCAATATGATGTAAACCACCAATCATTACTGTAAGTAATGTACTCAACCCGATAAGTAATGTTATAGAGGGAAAATAAACAGCTTCTACTTTCGCCAGGGCTGTTGCATTTTTCTTATACTCCTCACTGTTACGGGCAAAAAAGCCAAGCATAGCTTTTTCCTGCACAAAGGATTTGATAACCCTGATACCTGAATAAGATTCCTGGGCATTGGCCGTGAGCTCAGAAAGAGATTCCTGTATTTTCTCACTTTTTTTATTGATGGTATTGTTGACAAAATAAATAGTGATGGCAAGAATGGGTAATGGCGCCAGTACATACATGGTCAGCTCTGTATCTCTTTTCAGCATAAAAAAAACACTGAGGGAAATAATAGCAACAAGATTGACAAGATACATTATCGCCGGACCAGTAAACATTCTGACACGGCTTACATCTTCTGCTATGCGGTTCATCAGGTCACCCGTATTATGTACTTTGTAAAAAGCCATGTCTAATTTCTGGTAGTGACTGTAGATTTCATTCTTCTGATCGTATTCTATATGCCGGCTCATTACAATAATGGTTTGCCGCATCAGGAAAAGAAAAACACCCCGCAGCAGGGCCAGTAATAAAATAGTGATGCCGCAAAACGCAACTACTTCCCCGGTTGAATAATCCTTTGTACTGACACTGCTGATAAACCTGTCCACCAGTACATCATAATCGGGTTGCCTTGCCGGCACTTTATAGCCGGGCAGGTTCATAGATTTTTGAACAAAATCAATTACAAAACCCGTTATCTGTGGTGACAGGACGTTAAAATAGTTGGACAGAGAAACAAATACCAATCCTATTCCGAAACGGATGCGGTATTTCCAGAAATATTTGTTGAGGGTTTTTAGTTGTTTCATTAAAAAGGCTTACAAACCAAAAATCCCCCGTCCGGGGGATCTGTTTTGCGGAGAGAGAGGGATTCGAACCCCCGGACCTTTTGAGTCAACGGTTTTCAAGACCGCCGCATTAGACCGCTCTGCCATCTCTCCGGCGCAAAAATAGCTTTGCGGGGGCTACCGGCAAAATTGATTTCTGATACCCGATGCAAGTTTTAAAAAGCCAGCCATTACATATTGTAATCTGTATTCTCCTTACAGGAAAATTTATTTCCCGGATAAATTTTTTATATTTATTACAAATACTCCCCGCCCTATTTAATCTGTTTTTCCTGTAAAAGGTTTTGCCCTGATATATTTGATAACAGCCAAAAAATCGTTATGAAAAGAATCATCCTTTTCGTTTTATTATCTGTATGCACAGCAACTTACTCAACAGGCCAATTATGGAAAATGTATATTGACAGTGCCGCAATAATGGAAAAAGAGAGGAAGCCCGCCGTTGCCGCAGACTATTATGTAACGGCCATTGAAATACTGAAAAAAGATTCACTTGGCACCAAAACGCATGGCCTCACAGCTTTATCGCTTGGTAATTTATATATCCATATGTCTCAGAATGACAAGGCAGAGGCCATCCTGAATGAGGCAAAAGCAATCCTGGGAAATATCAACAGCCGGGCAGAACTGGCAGGTGTGTATGATGATCTTGGTAACCTCTACCGCAACACTTCCCGGTATGAGAAGGCCGAACAGGCTTATAAAGCAGCTCAAATAATAAGAGATTCGATCTATGGGCAAGAGCATCCCCTGTATGCCCGAAGCTGTAACAATATTGGGATACTTTACCAGATAACGGGGCGGTACAAAGAATCAGAGCAATTGCTGATGAAAGCAAGGCAGATATATGAAAAAAACAAAGGCAGGGAAAGCAGAGACTTTGCTGTCAATTCGAGCAACCTGGCCATATTATACAGCACTACCGGCCAGTATGATAAAGCCGTGGAATTTATGACAGACGGAAATAAGCTCTGGGCAATAATAAGTGGTAAAGAAAGCCTTGATTTTGCTGTAAGCTGTAACAACCTGGGAAGATTGTACCAGACAATTGCCGAATATGATAAGGCAGAAGTAATGTATTTAACCGCCAAAAAGATCCGCGGAGATATCCTTGGCAGATCAAGTGCCCCTTATGCACTTGTTTGCAATAACCTTGGGAACATGTATACGCTGATGGGTCTTTATACAAAATCAGAACAGTTGCTTCTTGAAGCCAGAAATATTTATGAGAAAAATAAAAATCAGATCAATTATTCAACTAACTGTGAAGGCTTGGGGAATCTTTATACTGAAATTGGCTTGCATGAAAAAGCCCTCCCCTACCGCCTTGAAACGGAACAAGTACGGAAATCTTTGCTGGGAGATGAGCATCCATGGGTGGTTTATTCAGGTGTAAATATCGCTGGAACCTATATTGAACTAGGCAAGTATGATACAGCAATAAGCATTTTGTCCACGGTGAAAAAAGCATTTGAAGAAAAAATAGGAAGAGATCAGCCGGGTTATGCGGAAACCTGTAATAATTTTTCCATTGCATATCGCCTGTCAAAACAATACCAAAAAGCCGAAGAACTGGCCCTTGAAGCCCGGCTATTTGGAGTAAAAGAATTCGGGAAAGAACATCCTGCCCTCTCTGGCTTTTCAAACAACCTTGCCTTCACTTACTGGCAACAAAAAAAAGATAAGCAGGCGGAAGGTATTTTCCTGGAAGCGTTCGAGGCAAGGAAAATACAGACAGATAAAATCTTCAGTTTCTCATCCGAATACGAAAAGCTGGCTTTCCTCCAAAGCGTATCTCAGGAGTGGAGATCTTTTTATTCTTTTTCTTACGACCGGATGCCCGCAGAAAAAGCCGGTAACCCTTTTGATCTTTCTCTCTATTACCGAAACCTGGTATTATCATCTGTCCAACAACTGAATAAAACAATTTACAACAATGGCAGCCCGGAAGTAAAAAATAAATATGAAGAATGGAAGAAAACAAAACAGCAATTGGCCTATTGGCTTATTAAACCGGAAACAGAACAAAAAGACGACAGGATGATACTGGAGGAAAAAGCCAATAATATCGAAAAAGAGTTAACCCGACTCTCAGCCGCATTTAAAAATGAGTTGCAAAAAAAAGATTTTAACTGGCAGATGATTCAGCAGAACCTGCAGGCAGGAGAAGCTGCAGTGGAATTTATAGATTTTAAATATGATGCCGGTGATGAACAAAAAGACAGTATCTTTTATGTTGCTCTTGTGCTGAATAAAGACCTGCCCGAACCGGTGATGGTGAAACTATTTGAGAAAAGGGAACTGGAAGCACTGCTGCTGAAAAAATCCATCAACAAAAAAAACACCATCAACTTGTTTTATTCCTCCGGGGAATTAAATAAACTGATCTGGAAACCGCTGGAAAAATACATGCCCAGTATTTCAAAAATTTATTTTGCTCCATCCGGCTTATTACACCACGTCTCACTGGCTGCCATAAAAATAAATGCAGCCCAAACCCTGAGTGATAAATATAAACTTGTACAGTTATTAAGCACTTCCTCTCTTATTGGGGAGACAGAACAACAAATAACAACATCTGACAATTGTGTACTGTACGGCGGAATACAGTACAATGCTGATTCGGCTATGCTAAAGCAGGCTGCAAGCCCCTACCTTACAAATCAGACCGGCAGCCGTTCCATCCCCCCGGAATTAATAGAAGGAGGTGGTTTACCGGCTTTTGAACCCCTGCCAGGTAGCGAGACAGAGATCCTTTTCATTGCTAAGTCGGCAGGCGACAGAAAAATCCCGGTTAAAATCTTTAAAGGAACAGATGCAAATGAAGAATCTTTTAAAGCAATTAATGGTAAAGCTTCTCCTTCGGTACTTCATTTTGCCACTCATGCTTTTTTTTATTCTGATCCAAAGAAGAACAAACGGCTGAGCAGGGAGGCATGGGGCAGTGCATTTAAAATGTCTGACAATCCGCTCTTCAGGGGTGGGTTGGTGATGTCCGGCGCTGAAAATGCCTGGAAAGGAAAACCAGTTCAGGGAGTAGAAGACGGAATTCTTACCGCCTATGAAATTTCCAATATGTATTTGCCCAATACCAAGCTGGTAGTGCTTTCGGCCTGCCAGACGGGGTTGGGTGATATACAAGGCACCGAAGGTGTGTATGGTCTGCAAAGAGCTTTTAAGATAACCGGTGCCCGGAACCTGGTAATGAGCCTCTGGGATGTGGACGATGCGGCAGGCGCTGAATTCATGCAGGAGTTTTACCAAAATCTTTTTAATAACCGCTCCATTGCTGACGCATTCAGCACGGCACAGCAGGTGATGAAAACAAAATACAGGAATAACCCTTACCTGTGGGCGGGTTTTATATTGATTCGGTAAAAAACTGAGCGGCAACTGTAAGCATTACAGATTTTTACCTGCATGCACCACCACCTTGCTTTCCAAAACAATTTTCTTCGGGATATTCTCACCCGGGTTTTATATCTTAAACATATGAATGAGAAAAACGACAGGAAATGGATTGCAGTCATCCTGCTGCTGGCCTCACTCATTTTTTTTGTGATGGGTTTTATGTATCCATTATTAGAAACCGGCTATGGTATCGGACCGTTTACGCTGAAAAAAGATTATGTATATATCAGTACTTCTTTCCGGTATTTTTTTGAGAAGGGAGAAGTGTTTATCGGGTTACTCTTACTTTTTTTCACTATCATTTTTCCTATTATCAAATATATTTTTCTTTTTCTTACCCTGCTGGGCCGCAGACTGCCCCGTCATCAATTTTTCAGCACAGCATTAGAAATCATTAATAAATGGGCCATGCTGGATGTATTTGTTGTAGCGGTGCTGATACTGAATATGAAATTTGATTCCACCATTATTGTTTCCAGATTACAAAGTGGTACCAGTTTGTTTG
>JANPMI010000157.1:0-15024 GCA_031422725.1 Chitinophagaceae bacterium
TGTCTCGTCCTGAAATAGGTTTACACAAAAAAGTAAACTTATGGACATTAAAAAACAGGCCGTTCTGGAATACCTGACACAAGGATTCACTTACCGGCAGCTTGCAGAAAAGTATGATGTAAGCCGTTCTACTATCAACACCTGGGTTCTCGTTCACCAGGGTATTCATGATTTACCCCGCAGCAAACGACAAAATTCTTACGACCTTCAGCAAATGAAACAAGGCAAAAAATCAAAACAAAAACAAGTTGCCATTTCTGATGCAGAACAAAAAATTGCACTCCTTGAAAAACAACTGGCTTGGGAAAAAATGAGGGCTGATGCTCTCGATACCATGATCAACATCGCAGAGAAGGAGCTGAACATTCCTATCAGAAAAAAGCCTGGCACCCAACAGTCCAACAAATGAAACAAAACAACCGGTACTATCGGCTACAGTCGCTCTGCGGACTGTTCGGGTATTCAAGACAGGCGTTTTATAAACAACAACGTTTACAGCTTATTGAGCAATCAAGAGATGCACTGATACTACAGCAGGTCTTTTGTATCCGTAAAGAACAACCCCGCTGCGGTACCAGAAAATTATTAGTAATGCTTCAACCATTTTTTAAAAAGCAGGATATTCAAATTGGCAGGGATACTTTCTTTGAGCTGCTGGCCAAAAATAAGCTGCTGATACGTAAGCGAAAAAGGAGTACACATACTACTAATTCCAAACACTTCTTTTACCGCTATCCCAACCTGGTGGCGCATTTTACGCCGTTGCATGCCCATGAGCTTTGGGTGGCTGATATTACTTACATCCCAATGAAAGAACGTTTTGCTTATCTGTATTTAATCACCGATGCTTACAGCCGTAAAATTGTCGGCTTCCATGTAAGTGATGATATGAGAGTAACCAGTGCTATCGTTGCTTTGCAAAAAGCTCTCGACCAGAAACCGGCTGATGCAATAGTCATACATCACTCTGACAGGGGATTGCAATATTGCAGCAACGATTATGTGGCACTGCTGAAAGTTCATCATGCCCGCATCAGCATGACACAAAACGGTGACCCTTATGAAAATGCAATGGCAGAAAGAGTGAATGGAATACTGAAGTCAGAATTAATCAGTGACACCTACACCGACCTGAAAGCGGCCATGCAACACATTGCCAGGTGTATTACTATTTACAACTACAGAAGAGTACACAGTAGTCTTAACTGGCAAATACCAGACAAGGTGCATACTCAACAAGGGCCGCAAATAAAGAAGTGGAAGAACTATTATAAAAACAAAAAACTAAAACAACAAGCTATGAATGAACCCTAAACAGCCAACACACAAAAATATTTTCTTTAGCTATGAGGGGCTACGAAAATATTTTTTGCCCACACACTTTGTAAACCCTGTACAGGATTACTACATTTGTAAACCAATAGCAGGATTATTAACCACAAGTGTCAACTTTTTTCAGGACGAGTCATTTGATCGCTGGACTTTGGTTCGGGCAGACGAATATATATTTGGCTTTTTGTTATTAACTTCAACTTTATATTTTCAATTGGGCGGCGGTTCGGGGCTGGACGTTATGAAATATCCCACCTGGAGCAATACCTGTTCGTTACCTGCAAACTAATTTTTCCAATGAAACAATTTATCACAGCCCTTTCAATGCTATTGTTTTTCGGTTTAACAGCAGCAGGCCAGGAAAAAATTTCAATAGTACCCAAGCCAGAACTAATATTAATTGAACGGGGAGAAGACAAACAACATATCAATTTTGATTTCCTCGTTACCAATCGTACACCCGATACGCTGACGTTAACAAAACTGGCTGTTTCTGTATTTGATAAGAACAATAAGCTGGTTCATTCCCGTTTCCTGGATAATAATGGAACCGCTCCGGGCATTATGCTGATCCCCAACCGGAAATTTAACGGGGCTTTATCTCAACTCGTCTTTAATCCGTTTGCAGAGTTTGGTTTAACCATGCCCCTGTCGAAATTAGTCTATGAATGGACGTTTACTGACAACAATGACGGGGAGATAAAAATCAATACAGACATTTTTCCTCAAACATATAATCAAAAGTCAATCTTTACATTTCCGCTGAAAGGAGAAGTGCTTGTTTACGATGGACATGACCTGTATGCCCATCACCGGAGATTTGATTATGAATTTGCACCTATTAAAGGACTTGGCATCCAATCAAATTTTATGCGATATGCCTATGATTTTGTAATGCTGGACAACAACAACAAACAATTTGCCGGGGACGGGAGAAAGGATGAGGAGTATGTGGGATTTGGCAAACCTGTTTATTCAATCGGGGTTGGTAAAGTTATTTATGCATCTAATATACATAAGGACGACAAAACATTTGACATACCAGGTATAGCTAATAATGCGCTGGAATTATATGGCAATTGCATTGCTATTCAACATCCTGATAGTTCCGTTAGTATTTATGGACACCTGAAACAAAACAGTAGTAGAGTAAAAAAAGGCGATGCGGTGAAAGCACAACAGCAAATAGCTGAAATTGGTGTTTCCGGCAGTTCGTTTTTTCCTCATTTACATTTTGAGATAAGAACCTCTGTTCAACATTCTGCTGAAGGGATACCTTCTTATTTCTCTAATGTCTATCTGATAGAATCAGCAATAAAAAGAAAATTAAAATCCGGCTTGGTAGAAACGGGAAATATAATAGAGGCAAAATAGAGAATGGTAACCAGGGCCTCTGCAAGCTTTGAAAATTAAAGAGAAGTTATCAGCGTCGCTACTTTTTCTTTTATTAAATCTCTTACTTTCCGGAAATCTTCTTCATTCATTTCTCTTGGGTCGGGTATTTCCCAGTCTATAAATTGTTTGGCGGGCATCCAGGGGCAGGCATCACCACAGCCCATCGTTACCACGGCATCAAAGGGAGCATATTCTTTTACCTGGTCGAGTGATTTGGAACGGTGTGTCTTTAAATCATAACCCATCTCTTTCATCGCTACTATGGCTTTTTGATTTATTCTTCCCGAGGGCTGGGAGCCGGCGCTGTACGCTTTAACAGCAGAACCCCCAATCATTTTCGCAAAAGCCTGGCTCATTTGGGAACGGTTACTGTTCTCTACGCAAACAAAAAGAATCTTCTTCGGCATATTGGTAAAGGTAAAGAGTCCCGTTGTGCGGGACTCTTTTTGTTTTTAGCAACAACCAATGCCACCGTCGTTTCCACAGCAAATGCTGCCGGGCTCACAACAGTTTGGGTCTTTCTGAATCTTTGTGTTCATGGCTTTACTTTTTATAGTTAACAATAAGAAACATTTTAGCAACAACCACTTCCCGGGTCACAGCAATTGCGGTCATCTTTTGCTGGTTTTTCCGCATACACAGTAATGCTGGTAATTCTCGTTCTCCCCTTTTTGTATTCGCTGATTTCATCTGCACTTAAATAATTAGCTAATATTTCATCCGGAATAATAATAGTCTTGTCTTTTTGCAAAGCGATGTTTTTAAATCCGGCTTCTTCAATAATGCCGAGGTATTCGCTTTTTTGAATGGCTCCGGACACACAGCCAGCATAAAGCTCTGCCACTTCTTTCCACCGGGCAGGAAGCTCTCCTTCCAGCACTATATCGGAAATGGAAAAATGCCCACTGGGTTTTAGTACTCTGTAAACCTCGCTGAAAACCTTGTGTTTGTTGGGGACAAGGTTCAGTACACAATTACTCACAATTACATCCGCCTTGTTTGCAGTAACGGGTATATCTTCAATATCTCCCTGGCGGAATTCCACATTATTCAAGCCTAACTTTTCTGCATTGTCCCTTGCACGGGCAATCATGGCTTCTGTAAAATCAATACCAATCACTTTTCCTTTCTCCCCCGTTAGCTTACGGGCAACAAAAGCATCATTACCGGCACCGCTGCCCAGGTCAATCACCGTGTCGCCTTCTTTAATCTTTGCAAACTCTGTCGGCAGGCCACAACCTAATCCCAGGTCGGCATCGGGATTGTATCCTTCGAGTTTTGAATAGTCGTCCGCCATAATATTATAAACATCATCGCCGCAGCAGGCGGAGGTGGCTCCACAACAGGAAGCTGCGTTTACTTCTTTTGACTGGTTGGCAATTTCGCTGTACTTTTCTTTTACCAGCTCTTTTAATTTTGTTTCGTTGTTCATAGCTTTATTTTTATTTATTAAATAATAAAATTGTTGCCGTGCCTAACAACAGGCCTTTTCATTTTTTATTTTCAGGTTGGTAAAAAGAAAATTGAATTCACCGTTGAATTTTTCAAAAGCTTTCCAGTTGATGCAATAGCAGCTACGGGGGCCATCAACGGCACCGGTTATCAATCCGGCTGTTTTTAATTCTTTCAGATGCTGGGAGACGGTGGATTGGGCTAATGGTAATAAGTCAACAATTTCACCACAGATACATTCGTTTCTTTGCGCCAGCACTTTCAGGATAGCAATGCGGGCGGGATGTGCCATGGCTTTGGCAAAATTTGCCAGGTCCTGCTCTTTTTGTGTAAACGCTTCTTTTTTGTGAACAGCCATAATTTAATCTTATATCGCAAATATACGATTAAACGTTTCATACAAACCAATATTGAA
The DNA here is from genome assembly GCA_031422725.1 of Chitinophagaceae bacterium. Taxonomy (GTDB): domain Bacteria; phylum Bacteroidota; class Bacteroidia; order Chitinophagales; family Chitinophagaceae; genus JJ008. Next base: position 4,595 of record JANPMI010000157.1, read on the forward strand.
GGATATTTTTTAAAATTGTCAGGAAGCCGTCTTTTTCCGCTTAACGAGGGAGATAATAACGCCGGATAAAATAATACAAACGATGCCTGAAAGAGATACCAGGTCAGGAAAGGCATCACCCAGCGCCATGCCGATGAAAACAGAGAATATAATATTAGCATACCCGATAGCCGAAACAACTCCGGCCTTATCCGCACCATAAGCTTTGGTTACAAAGTATTGGCCAAACAACGCAGCAAGACCCAGCCACAATACATAAAACCATTCAACACCAATGGGCCACTGCCAGGCAATAAAGAAAACATCATCAACCGGAAGATTACCGAAATAACCGATGAGCATAAAGATGGTGGGAACCAGCACCCCGGTGCCGATAAAAGCCAAAACAATTATTCTTGAATCATAATATCCCGCCAGCCGGTTAACGGTGATATAGGCCAATGCAGATGTAATGCCTGAAACCAATCCGGCCACATGATAGAACCAGGGAAAGTGCATGGCTGGTTTATAAATAAGCAACATACCAAGAAAGCCGAGCAGTACGGCCAGCAATACAATGCGTCCGTGATATTCTCTGAACAATAGAAAAGAAAACACGGCGATGAATAAGGCAGAAGTAAGGTTGTATGTCATGGCGGTGCCAAGCGGAAGATGAAGGATGCAGTACAATAAGGTGTAAAGAGCTATGGTACCCATCATGCCACGGAAAAGCAGTAAATGAAATTTGCCACCTTTATTTACCGGTGGTTTGATGATGAACCCGGCGATTAATACAATAAGGCCAACGGCATTTCTCCAGAATACTAATTGCCCTGCACCAAAACTCCCTTTTAATAATTTGGCAGCGCCGCCCATTAGCGAAAAGCCAAGGGCGGCGAGCAGCATGTAAATAATTCCTTTGTATCGTGGATCAAGTTTCATGAACGGGATGTCATGCTGATCTCATCAAAGACGAGACGAAGCATGATTAAGGAAAGCCCTCCGGCAAACTGCGGACGACAGTATTATAATTTGATTAATCTTTCTACAGCCGACTCTAACGTTTCTTTTTTCTTTGAAAAACAAAACCGCAGCACTTTATCATCTTTTCCGTTTTGATAAAAAGCAGAAACAGGTATCGTAGCCACACCGGCCTCTTTGGTAAGCCTTATAGCAAAATCTTTATCTCCTTCTTCGCTTATTCTTTCATAGGTACCACAGATGAAATAGCTGCCAAAAGAATTCTGCATGGTAAACTTAGTTTGCTGCATGAGTTGTTTAAAATAGTCCCGTTTCTCCTGTATAAAAGATGACAGCGACAAATAAGCTTCTTTGTTTTTCAGAAATACAGCAAGCCCCACTTGTGAAGGAGTATGACAGGTAAAGCAATTGAACTGGTGTATTTTTCTAAATTCTTTCATTAGTGCAGGAGGAGCTATGCAATAACCCAATTTCCACCCGGTGCAACTATACGTTTTGCCAAAAGAGAAACAGACAAAGCTTCTTTGTAATAAATCAGGATACTTCAGCATGCTGTGGTGGGGAATATTATCAAAAATGAGATGCTCATATACTTCATCGCTGATGATAAAGATGTTTGTGCCATCAACAATTTTTCTGAGTTGCCGAATATCTTCTTCGCTGATCACACTACCTGTTGGATTGTGAGGCGAATTGACAATGATAGCTTTTGTTTTGGAAGTAATCGCATTTTGAACAGCTACCCAATCAATATGATAATCGGGATAAACAAGATTAATGGTAACAGCTTTTGCCCCGTTGATTTCAATGTTGGGGATATAACTATCATAGGCCGGTTCAAATACAATAACCTCATCACCCGGTTGTAGTATGGTGGTGAGTGCTGAATAAATAGCATAAGTGCCACCGGGAGTAATGGTGATTTCTGTATCGGGGTTAATTTTTGTTTGATAAAGAAATTCCACTTTTTCTGCAATCGCTTCTCTCAGCGGCATCCACCCCGGCATCGGGGCATATTGGTTGAAATTATTTTTCATGGCATCGTTTACCAGCCCGGTAAGTTCATCACTCATCGGGAAATCAGGAAAACCCTGGCCAAGGTTGACAGCGTTGTATTCTGTGGCCAGGCCACTCATTACGGTGAAAATGGTGGTGCCGGCATTGGGAAGTTTTGAGTGAATATGCAAAACAGAAAATTTTTTAAATAAAAAGCAGCTTCTTGGTATCAGGAAGCTGCGCTAAGTTCTGTATTTCTTAACAAACTACTTCACCGTAATCTTTGCAAATTTCAATTCTGTCTTTGCCATCAGGTGTTGCCGCCAGGAGGGAACAAAGATTTCATTCTTTAGAACAAAAGCATGGCGTGGCATCAGTATCGTTTCTTCATTGTTGGATGCAATTATTTTCCGGGTAGGCTTACCAGTGGTGAGGTCAATAGATACGCCATAGGCATTGCTCCTTTTCCGGAAATTAGAAACCGTTTTAACCCGGTCGCCATATTCGGGATTTACATTATTGCTGGTATGGTCGTTCATCAATAACACCAGGTTATTGTTAATGATTAAACTTTTGTAAGAAGAATAAAAAGGCATTCCACCAGCCGCTGCAAAATAGCCGCTTCTGTCGTAGGTGTACCCCCAACCGGTGCCATAGCTGTTGTTTGTGATGCGAACCTCTTCCAGTTGAGATTTCGGCAAGGCGTTCAGCCATTTTATATTTCCATTGGCATCGGTGTTTATTACCAGGATGTCCCGGTTGGTAAACCGGTGAACATAATGCCAGGTAGTGGTAGAAGTACGGGTGTTTGGATTGTAATTGTAGGTAGCGTAAGAATAATAAGAATACTGGGAAACTTCGCTGGTAATGATAACAGAGTTATCAGCAGGATTAATATCAACAGATTTAATAATAAAACTATTAGGAAACTCCTCCTCTTCATCACTGTCCTTTGCTTTTTTCGCCTGCTTTTTATTTTCCTTCAGCTCATCATCCTCATCTGCCGCATCTTCATATGCTTTACCCAGCATACCCGAATTAATCTCTTTGAATGAGCTTAATAAAAGCTCTCCCTTTTCCGGATCCACCTTATTGATAAAGAAACCATTCAGGTCTTCTTTTTTTGCTGCATTGCTGTAAAACCCGGCCAGTAACAATTCTCCCGTTGCCTGTTCTATCAACTTGCCGCTGATGATGTAGCGGTCGTCTGCATTTAAAACAACATCTTTTTCCTTTTCTCCCTTATTATTATAGATTGCCATGACATATTGCCTGAACACCAGCCGCTTTCTTTTCTTTTTTCCAATCTGGGCTTCTTCAAATTCTTTTCCGAGCAACACAATTTTGTTGGTTTTGGTGTACTGAACATCGGCCAGTTGGTAAAGGCCAGCGTCAAACGAAAGGTTGATAACGGTATTTTCTACTTTCTTCAGGCTTTTATCAAGCAAACAAACGCCGAGAGAGACTTTGTCGCCGGCAGAGATATTGCTCACCATCAAAAAAGAGTTGCCATTATGAATAGACGATACCTTCATATCATAATCATCTTTTTTGCTTTCGAGTTCATAGCTTCCCAACTCGCCGAAGCCGCCCATTAACTCACCGTTGTTCTTGTCCACCCTGGCACCATACACCTTAAAGAGCCGCCCCTTTTTTTCATAGTCGGTGGCAAACAGGAACAAGTCCTTGTCTAATGTCTGAAAGCTTTGAAAGTCCAACCCCTTCAACTCTTTTTTATATTCTTTGTCAAACACCTCCGCAAAGTTTTTATCCATTTTATACAACTTGTAGGCAGAAGGAGTCGCACCAAAGGAAAACGTTGTTTTGCCCCGGCGCTGTTCGGTAAAATACAGGCCGGTATTATCCGCAGCAATGATATCAAGATCTGCGGTTCCCTTTTTCAGTTTCATTTCTTCGCCCCAGGTTATTTTATAAGAAGTCTGTGAAAATGAAAAGAGGCTGGTACACAAAACTGCCAGGATAATAGTAAGCTGTTTCATTTATTTGATTTGTAAAAACGAAAGTAATTGAAAAGAATGCCTGTTACGGATTGAATAGCCCAAAATAATCTTAAAATATCTTTTTCTTTGACAAACCGCCAACCACCAAATCATATGAATGGTCAATCCATTCTTTTAACTGTTTTGATGAAACAGAGCCATCCACGACAACAGTGTTCCAGTGTTTTTTGTTCATATGATAGCCAGGCAGCACACAGGCAAATTCTTCCCGCAGCCCAATAGCTTTTTCAGGGTCACACTTTACATTAAAACTCAGGGTTTCACTATCAAGACCTGTTAACAGGAATGCTTTACCGCCTACTTTATATACCAAAGTGTCCGGGCCAAAGGGTAATGTTTCTTCCGCACCGGGTTTGTTCAAACAATACTCATGAAGCGATTCGATGTTCATGTATTATTCTTTAGAGAACGAGAGAGAAACAGTTGATATTTTTATTTTAGTGATGTTCTTTTTTACTTCCGGCATCTCTGTATTGAACTCTGTATCGCCGGATAGTTCTGTGCCGGCATCTTCATCCAAACCGAGCCGGAAACTAATGGGTGAATTTTGTAATGTGCCCATGCCATAATCCTGGATTGAGCCGCCATAGTCCCAGTCAAAACCAGAAAAAATTATTTTTTTGCCATTTATTTTTAAAAGCTCTTCCAGCGCAGAGCCTATTTTTAGTCCATTGGCTGTATGGTATGGCCCTTCGGGTAAATAGGTTTCGATAAAAGCGATAGATTTATGATAGAGGCTGTCTTTCCAGTAAACAATAAACTCGTTCTTTTTTTCGGAATAAATTCTTGTTACGTCAATACTATCTGCACATTCGGGCCCGCAAATTCTCTCGTCTTTTACATTAACTGATCCATAAATAGCCTGTAGCCCCGCAAAGTCTGTTTTTTTTGTTATTAATCCCCAACTGCTGTCTGTAATTAATGTTGAATCAATTTTTACTTCGGATTTTTCTGCAACAGGTATTGCCTTTTTGTCTTTGTTGCCACAACTGTAAATGATAATTGCAATAGGTAATAACGGAAGAATTATTTTTTTCATTGGTGCTTTGTTTTAACGGTTAACTTATTATAGCAGTAGCCTCTATTTCTATCAAATACTCAGGGGCAATTAATCCTTTTACTTCAATCATTGAAGTGCAGGGTTTGATTACAGAAAAAAATTCACCATGTGCTTTGCCGTATTCTTCCCAGCGGCTAATATCGGTGACAAACATCCTTGTCCGCACCACATCTTTTAATGATGCACCGGCTTTTTGTAATACTTTTTCAATTTTCTCAATAATGAATTTTGTTTGTCCGTAAGCATCATCCTTTGCTACGAGCAAACTGTTATCGTCAACTGCTACGGTTCCTGTTACTTCAACGATGTTTCCAACTTTTACGGCCCGGCTGTAGCCAACGATGTCTTCCCATTTGGCACCGGAGGAGTAATTTATTCGCCTCATTATGATTTTATTTCTATATTTTCTTCCTTGATTAGCGGCTCACCGTTCATCCGTAAAAGAATCTGCGCTACCGTCACCACATCTTTTTGACAATAGGCAACAATGCGGGGCAAATTCTTTTCCTTCCAATATACTTCCCACACCATACTGCCGTCAATATCATCTTTTGGGGTTTTGATGCCGAGAGTATGTGCCAGCAAGTTCAGAGAGGTAAAACTTTTGAAGTCGCCAAATTTCCACAACTCCAGTGTATCAAAATGATTTACTTCCCAGGGTTTTTTGCCCGAAGAGTTTAGAGTTGCGGGAATGGGAAGGTTATTGATAATCATGCGGCGGCAGAGATAGGGAAAATCAAACTCTTTGCCATTATGGGCACAAAGGAATTTTGGTTCACCTACCACCCATTTATTCAGCATTTCGTTAAACTGTTGCAGCAGAAGCTTCTCATCATCACCGGAAAAGCTTTTGAGAATTATTTTTCGCTGGTCACCGTTTCCCTGAAGAACACCGCAACTGATACAAATAATTTTTCCAAACTCTGCATAAATACCGGCACGGGGGTAGAGCGACTCGTTAGTCTGGCCTTCATGATATTTAGATAATGAATTTGATTTGGTATCCCACAACTGCTTCCAGTCTTCGGGCAGTTCCCCGTAAGATGAAAATTGCGGAATAGTTTCAATATCAAGAAAGAGAATATTATTTGCGGGAAATGAAGCCATAACTTGTTTGCTTACTTAAAAGTAAACAAGTTGGGATAAAAAACAACAACTACTTAGCGGTATTTATTGATACATCTTTGAGAAGAACTATAAGTATTTTTCGCCCATATTTCTTTTTACCTCGGCCACATATTCCTTTATCTCCTGTTCTTTGTCTTTTTTGCAAATCAATAAAACATCTTTGGTATCAACAACAATAAATTCATCAAGACCCTGCAGCAAAACCAGCTTGTTATCAGGAACATGAACAATACAATTTTTTGCATCTACCGTCATTACCTTTTTGCCCACTACAGCGTTTCCAAAATAATCTTTTTCTTTATTTTCCCAGGCACTGTTCCAGGTTCCCAGGTCGCTCCAGCTGAAGGAGGCCGGAATCAGGTACACATTATCTGCTTTTTCCATAACGCCGAAGTCAACAGAGATGTTGGTGCATTGCGGATAGATGTTTTCAATGGCTTCCTTTTCTTCGGGAGTATTGAATTTATCTTTCTCTGCTGCAAAAGCATCATATACTTCCGGCAGGTATTTTTCGAAAGCCGCTAAAATATTTTTCACTTTCCAGGTAAATATGCCGGCATTCCATAAAAAATCGCCGCTGCTGATAAATGTTTTTGCCAGCTCCACATTCGGTTTTTCAGTAAAGGTTTTTACTTTATAAACATCCGGCGCTGCCTCCGCGGTGTCATGCTGAATATAACCATAGCCAGTATTTGGGTAGGTAGGTTTTACCCCGATTGTAACAAGGGCATTTATATGGTCCACAAAATCCAACGCCTTTTTTGCTGTTTTAATGAATTCATCTGTTTCTAAAATGAGATTATCAGCCGGTGCGGCAATCATTAATGCCCTGGGATCTTTCTTCATCAACTTAAAAGCGATGTATGCAATGCAGGGGGCTGTATTCTTTCTTGAAGGTTCAGCCAGGATATTTTCTTCCGGCAGATCGGGCAATTGTTTTTTTACAATAGGAACATATTCCTGCGCCGTCACTACATAAATGTTTTCTATCGGGATCAGTTTATTGTAGCGGGCAAAAGTTTGTTGTATCAGTGTTTTTCCTGTTCCAAGAATATCCAGGAATTGTTTGGGAAAATCAGTGCGGCTCATCGGCCAGAAGCGGCTTCCAATACCTCCGGCCATTATTGCAACGTAGTGATGTTTGTTCATGGTCAATAGTGAATGGTGAGTAGCGAATGGATAAACCCATTCTACCTCACCGGTTAAATTAATCCCTCTCTTACCAAATCATGCAAATGTATAATACCCAAATATTTTCCACCTTCTGTTACGGCTAATTGTGAGATTTCTTTTTTCCTTAATAAATCCAATGCCTCTACTGCCAGTTCATCCGGTGCGATGGTTTGGGGATTAACCGTCATTATATCACCGGCCTTTACTTTATCTATTGCCACCGTTTTTTCAAGCATTCTTCTCAAATCTCCATCGGTGATGATGCCTAATAAGTTATTGTCACTATCCACCACGGCTGTTATTCCTAATCTTTTAGCCGTCATCTCTACAATTACTTCTTTTAGTGATTGGGCGGGCAACACTTTCGGCTTTTCATTATCCGCATATAAATCAACCACTCTCAGGTATAGCTTCTTCCCGAGCATTCCGCCGGGATGAAATTTTGCAAAGTCATCGCTTTGAAATCCTTTCAACTCCATTAAACAAACTGCCAGCGCATCGCCCATTACCAATTGTGCCGTAGTGCTGGTGGTGGGAGCCAGGTTATTCGGACAAGCCTCCTGCTCTACCGTTGTATTTAAAATAATAGTAGCATTTTTTGCCAAATACGATTCAATGCTGCCCACCATCCCAATTAAAACATTACCAAAATTCCTAATCAGCGGCACCAGCACTTTTATCTCCGGGCTTTCGCCGCTTTTACTGATTATAATTACCACATCATCCTGCTGAACTATGCCCAGGTCACCATGAATAGCATCCGCTGCATGCATAAATATGGAAGGGGTGCCGGTAGAATTAAAAGTGGCGACAATCTTTTGTGCAATGACAGCACTTTTACCGATGCCGCTTACTACTACACGGCCTTTTCCATTCGCAATAGCCGTTACTGTTTTTTCAAAATCATCATTGATAAAGGAAGCAAGACCGGCAACGGACTGAGCTTCCAACTCAATGGTTCTGAGAGCAACTTGTTTAATTGAAATAGACATAACTGAAAATCTGGTTTGGCTTGCGCTACAGATAATGGCCGCAAATTTAGAGATTTTGCCATCAAGTCTTTCTTCTGCAATCGTTGTATGTCAGTTTTAACGATTACAGGTCTTTTTGAAATATAAACATTCGTAAATTCGCTGCCCTCAGTGAAAGGTGGAAAGTTGTGTGACCCCGCAAAAGCGGGACCCTATATTGTTTACACTATCTGCTGACACCCCGGCTATTAGAAAGAAAAAACACTTATTTATCTGACAATAATCAAGGCTGTGTAAAAAATATGTTTGTACAACAGAAGCTGGTCGGACAAAAATGAGTATCTTAAATAAATCTGCATTTGTAGCAAGTGCGACCCCGCCAAAATGCGGGGCAGGTAGAAAAATAAAAGAGTAATGGGAACATCAACAGCAAAGAAGCCGGCTGCTAAAAAACCGGCAAAGGTTAAGGAAACAAGCCCCTCTGTCAGCAAGCCAGGCCCAGCAAAAAAAAGATTTGACCTCCACAAAGCCTTACAGGAGTATTTTGGGTTTAATAAATTTATAGGAACGCAGGAAAAAGCAATTGAATCGTTGCTGGCGGGTCATGATACGTTCGTCATTATGCCGACAGGTGGTGGCAAAAGTTTGTGTTACCAGCTTCCCGCCCTGGTAAGTGAAGGTGTTGCCCTTATCGTTTCTCCATTGATTGCCTTAATGAAAAACCAGGTGGATCTTGTCCGTGGTTACAGCAGTAATGATGAAGTGGCGCACTTTCTTAATTCAACGCTGAATAAAAAAGAAACAAAAGAAGTGCATGATGATTTGCTGTCAGGCAAAACAAAAATGCTGTTTGTGGCTCCTGAAACAATGACCAAACAGGAGAATATTGAATTCTTTTCTGATTTAAAAGTATCCTTCTTCGCAGTTGACGAAGCACATTGTATTTCTGAGTGGGGACATGATTTTCGTCCGGAGTATCGCCGCCTGCGGGAAATGATGATTCAAATAAATCCTGACGCACCGGTTATTGCACTGACTGCAACTGCCACACCAAAAGTGCAGAGCGATATTGTAAAGAATCTTGATCTGAGGGAGCCGAATATTTTTATATCCTCCTTCAACCGGACTAATCTTTATTACGAGGTGTTGCCCAAAATAAAAAAAGCACAGACTGATGAACATATTGTCCGCTTCATAAAAAGCATGAAGAAAAAAAGCGGCATTATTTATACGCTTAACAGGAAGACAACGGAAGAGCTGGCTGATATTTTAAATGCCAATGGCATTAAGGCAGTGGCTTATCATGCCGGGCTTGACAGTAAACTTCGTTCAGAAAGACAAGACCAGTTTCTGGGTGAAGATGTGCAGGTAATATGTGCCACCATTGCATTTGGAATGGGTATTGACAAACCAGACATCCGCTTTGTTATTCACTATAATATTCCCAAGTCAATAGAAAACTATTACCAGGAAACTGGCCGTGCAGGCCGTGATGGATTGGAAGGAAAATGTCTTCTTTATTATTCGCATAAAGATGTAAGCAAACTCGAACACCTGATGCGGGACAAACCGCTTAGTGAAAGAGAAGTGGGTGCACAGTTGATAAACGAAACAGTGGCATTTGCAGAAACCGGTGTTTGCCGCCGTAAAATATTGATGAGCTATTTTGGCGAGGAGTATGAAAGAGAAAACTGCGGGGAATGTGATAACTGTAAACACCCGAAAGAAAGAGTAGAAGCAAAAGACGAGGTGGTTATTGCACTAAAAGCTATAAAAGCCCTGGAGGAAAGATTTGCTACCGACTATGTGGTACAAATCATCAGCGGACGATTAACACCACAGATACAAATGTTCCGTCATGATGCGCTGGATGCTTTTGCCAGTGGCAACGACAGGGATAATCATTTCTGGAATTCATTGCTACGTCAATTAATATTAGAAGGCCTGCTGACAAAAGATATTGAAGAGTACGGCGTATTGAAATTCACCAAGAGAGCAGAAGTTTTTTTAAAGAAACCCAAATCTTTCCAGATAGTGCTGAATAAACTGTATGATGATGCAAATGCGGATGATGAAGAAGGAACTGAAGTAGCCGCTGGTTCAGCTGTTGACGAAAGGCTT
>JANPMI010000158.1:0-21191 GCA_031422725.1 Chitinophagaceae bacterium
TCAGTAGTAACGTTTACCATAAACGGACGGTAATCTTCTGCAACACGGTTGAATGCTTCCGTTATTTGCGTATTATTCAAACCAGAAGCCCCGCAAACAATCGGGCCACTATAATTCCAGCTGGTACCTGCAACGGTATGACCATCAAAATCAAGGAATACTACTGCAGAAGCTGAAGGATTACTGCTAAGTAAAGGCACCTGTGCGGCTGAGGTCAGTGTGCTGATTAAAAACAGCACCGCAAGACCAGATCGGTATAGGTTTTTCATAACAAGTCGGATTTTAAAGTTTTTCAATAGGTATAAAAGGATATGGATATAAAACGGGCCGGTATTAATTTAAAAAAAAATTATTCATTCACCAGGTCATGCAGGTTTCTTTTTACCAGTGCATACCTGCCGTCAGCATATTGCAGTTCATACAGATCACCATGCTGAAGACTTAATATTCTGCCCCGGAAAACAGCAACACCATTTTCATCAGTAACTTTTGTGATGGTCAGCTTTGCACCATTGTAATTGGTAGAGCGGATAACCACACTTTGGATTTGGTTGCTGTATTTGCTGACAGCAGAAACCACCTCACCCTGAAACGGGAAGGATGAAGCATCTGATAAATTAACGTTCACCGTAAAACCCACCTGTGTATTAAACAGGCTGTTTAAATTATCTGTGCTGACAAGAACATTATCAGGCATCCCCTGAAAAAGTTTGGGTTTGTTGTAGTCCGGTTCATTTACAGGAATTACACCGGGTGTTTGTGCTGAAGAGCAGAGGCTGTAAAGCGTAACGCATGCGCATAGTACAGAGGTACGAAGGTTTTTCATTTTCACTTTTTTAAAGGTCAATAGGATATTGTTCAGCAACCTGGATTTGTGGTTGCAGTAATCAGTGGGGTACGGTGATACAAGGTTTGTGATTTTTTTTAAATCATCCAAACGATGGATAGCAGAAATGAAAAGATCGGGCACTAGTACCCGGGGCAAATCGTAAAACCCCGAAAAAATAGTTGGTTATCTACTATTTAATACTGGTTTGTACTTAGCATTACTAACGTACAGGCTTCTGAAGTTTTAATTCCTCTGGCCCGGGCCAGGCGGTTGAGTTCATCATTTTCAGCACCCGGGTTGAAAATAATACGGTTGGGGTTTAAAGAAAGAATGTAATCGTAATATTCCTGCTGGTGTTGAGGATTCAGGTAAAGTGTTATCGTGTCAATATTGTCAAATTGTTTGTGTTCTTTTTCAATAATAACATCACTAACCTTAGTATTTTTTCTGCCTATTGCCACAACAGGGTGTCCGTGGCTGCGTAACCGCTGAACAGCAAGATAACTATAGCGGGATGGATTGTCTGATGCGCCGAGTACAAGAGTTTTTTTCTTTTCATTCATGATATAAAATTATGATCTATCTTTTATTTGCTGCACCTATTTAAAGAATTTCATCATCGTTCCCACAAACCAGCTTTCTTCAGCTTTTATCATCATATCTAATGTTTTATCAGCCTGTCGCCCTAGTTTTTTAATACTGCTCACCATATCCACAAATATTCTCACATTCTTATCTCTTTTATCTCCCTCTACTTCTTCCAGTTTATCTAATAACTGAAGCATGGGTTCCAATTCCCGTTTCTTTCTCTCCTTTACAATCCGCTTCACCACTTTCCATATATCTTTTTCAGCAGTGAAGTATTCTTTGCGTTCACCGGAGAGCAATACTCTTTCCACCAGTCCCCAATTGATAAGTTCCCGGATGTTCATATTGGTATTGCCACGGCTGATGTTCAGTTGTTCCATCATATCGTCCTGCGTAAGCGGATCGGCGCTGATAAGCAGCAGTGCATGTATCTGCGCCATGGTCCGGTTAATACCCCAGTGAGTGCCAAAGGCGCCCCAGCTGCTGATGAATTGTTGCCTGGCTTCTATAAGTTTCATGATTCAAAACTACAGTGTCATTTTCGAATTTTCGAAAATTATTGAAAATATATTTTTAGTACTTCATTTCCGCCACCACTGGTTAATTTAGTAACTTGCTTTTATGAAAAGGCTGTCGCTTATTCTTGGTCTTCTTATCTTTTCGCTGCTGTCGGAAGCACAATTCAAGCCCTTTCGTTTTGCTTTTATCTCGGATACACATATCGGCTCTCCCAACGGATCTGCAGAAGAGGATCTGCGCAGAACGGTCAGGGATATTAATGCCATGACTGATATTGCTTTTGTTGTTCTTACTGGTGATATTACCGAGCTGGGTACAAATGAAGAATTGAGACTGGCAAAGCAAGTATTAGACAGCCTGAATGTAAAATGGTATATTATTCCCGGTAATCATGATACCGGCTGGAGCGAAAGTGGCGGCGTTATGTTCACCAGCATATTTGGCTACGATAAATTTAGTTTTGAGTATAGTGGTATTCGTTTTTTAGGTTGTGCTTCCGGGCCCTATCTGCGGATGAGTGACGGACATATACCTAGGGATGCAGTGAATTGGCTGGATGAGGAACTTAATAAACTGGGGCCCAAACAACCATTGGTCTTTTTAAATCACTATCCTGTTGACAATGGCCTCGATAACTGGTATGAGATAACAGACAGGCTGTGCAAGTATAATACATGGGCTGTTCTTTGCGGTCATGGTCATGCTAATAAAGCAATGAATTTTGAAGGCACCCCGGGAGTAATGGGCCGTTCCAATTTGCGGGCAAAAGCGGCGGTGGGGGGATATAATCTTGTTGATGTAAGTGAAAGCTCCATGATTTTCAGGGAAAGAAGACCCGGAACAGAAACACTACAGCAATGGACTGCTGTTAAAACCGATGTAAGACAATATGCAACTGAAAAAAAAGTTCCCCGGCCTGATTTCAGTATCAATAATAAATATGCTGATGTGAAAACGGTATGGAAATTTTCTTCAGATGCCAATATTATTTCTACGCCGGCAGTAGCAGGAGATGATGTGTTAGTGGGTAATCAAAATGGAAAATTTATTTGTCTTTCTTATAAAATGGGGAAAGAGAAATGGTCATACCAGACAGGGGGACCTATCTTTTCTTCACCTGCCATTTCAAAAGGTATTGTGGTGTTTGGATCAGCAGATGGGAATATTTACGGGCTTACTATAAAAACAGGCAAGCTGAAATGGAAAACCGAAACCAGTGCAGCTGTTCTTGGATCGCCGTTGATAAATGAGAATGTTTTATACATTGGAAGCAGCGATCATTCGTTCAGAAAATTAGATATACATACCGGAAAGACCATTTGGAAATTTTCCGGACTGGAAGGACCTGTTGTCAGCACCCCTTTATTATATGCGGACAAAATAATCTTTGGCGCCTGGGACCGGAATTTATATGCACTGGATAAAAATAGCGGAACTCTTTTCTGGAAATGGAATAACGGGTCTTCTGTCCGTAATTATTCACCGGCTGCCTGCACTCCTGTTGCCGAAGCCGGTGTAGTATATATTGTGGCACCTGATCGCTATATTTCTGCTATCAATATTGATGATGGAAAAACGCTATGGCGGAATAATGATGCAACGGTCCGTGAATCTATCGGGATTTCAACAGACGGAGACTGGATATATGGAAAAACAATGCAGGATAGTATAGTTGCCTACCGGGTAAGCCGGGAAAAACAATCTTTGACCTTAAGTACAAACTGTGGGTTTGGCTTTGAACATGTTCCATCTATGTTAATTGAAAAAGGAGGCCGGGTTTTCTTTGGAACCCGTAACGGTGTAGTATATTGTATTGATCCTTTACAGAAAGAAATAATATGGGTTCATAAGATTGACAATTCAATGATAAACACTGTTCGGGTTATTGACAAGCGGAATGTTATTGTTGCTACGATGGATGGGAAAGTGGTGTTGTTGAAATATAATCCGGATAAAAAATAACCGGGAAGCTGGCTTTTTTACTTTTCTTTTTTACCGGATTGACCCAGTACCATTTTACCTGCCCAGTTCAGCAGGCCTAAAAAGAAGGCTATCACACCGATCAGGACAAGAAGACGGGAATGACTGCCATCCAGCACTTTTATTATTATAGTAAAGAGAAAGGCAGAAAAACTTGTAACGAAAAACATGCTTGTTCTGGAAAGCTCCATCGTTTCTTTTTCATCCATGGGATTTGATTATAAGTTGTACTATAACTGCAAAATGTCCGGAATATTTTGATGAATAACATTTTTTTCATTCAGGTTATTCGCTTGCTTTTTTAAGAAGTATAAAATAATAACAATAAATCTGCCAGTCCGCAGATAAAAACAAAAAAAGCTACCTGATAAAGTAGCTTTACTGTGAAGTGTGAAGTAGAATTACTTTTAGAATAACATCGTAACAGGATTCTCTAAGTATTTTTTGAATGTTTGTAAAAATGCTGCACCCGTGGCCCCATCTACACTACGATGGTCACAACTCATTGTTATCTTCATCACATTACTTACAGCAAACCCTTCACCTTTTTTCACCACTATTTCTTTAATTCTTCCTACTGCCATGATGCAGCTGTCGGGTGGATTAATGATAGCGGTAAACTCATCTATATCCATCATACCCAGATTGGAGATGGTAAATGTGTTGCCACTAAACTCATTCGGCTGCAGTTTTTTATTCTTTGCCTTACCTGCCAGCTCTTTGCTTTCTGCTGCTATCTGAGGCAATGTTTTCTGGTCAGCAAAACGAATCACCGGAACAATCAACCCGTCTTCTATTGCAACTGCAATACCAATATGAATATGACTGTATCTTCTGATTTTATCTCCCATCCAGGAAGCATTGACGGCCGGATGCTGACGTAAGGCTAATGCAGCGGCTTTTACCACCAGATCATTAAAACTGATTTTTGCAGGACTTATTTCATTCATCTGTGCTCTTGCCGACATAGCATTGTCCATATTTATTTCCATCGACAGATAGAAATGCGGGGCACTGAACTTACTTTCTCCCAAACGTTTGGCAATGATGCTGCGAATCTGTGAATTTGGAATATCAGTATAACCTTCTTTAGTACTGCCAGTGAATACTGGTGCGGCAGCAGTTTCTTTAGATGCGGACTGTTGGCTGCTGGCTGCGGACTGTTTATAGCTATCAATATCTGCTTTAATAATTCTGCCTCCATCACCTGAACCGCTGATTGCTTTTATATCTATCCCTTTTTCAGCAGCTAATTTTTTTGCAAGTGGTGATGCTTTTACTCTTCCGTTTTCGTTACTCGTTGCTGGTAGTTGGTCCTTCGACTGCCGCTCAGGACTGGTTACTGGCTGTTGCACTTTTGTCTCTTTCTCATTGCTGGCTGCGGATTGCTGAGTACTTGTTGCTGACTGCTGAGTGCCAACTGCCGGCTGTGTACTCACTCCTTCTTTCACTGCAGCAACTATTGCTTCAACATCTACTTTCCCTTTTTCTCCAATAATGCAAAGCAATCCGTTCACCGGAATTTTTTCACCTTTTTGTGCGCCAATATGTAATAGTGTTCCGTTTTTATAACTTTCCAATTCCATCGTGGCTTTGTCGGTTTCTATTTCTGCCAGCACTTCACCTTTCTTCACCGCATCTCCGATGTTTTTATGCCAGGCCGCAATCACACCTTCTTCCATAGTATCGCTCAGTCTTGGCATTAATACTATTTCCTCCATTTTGGAAACATCAAAAGCTGATTGCTGGTCCTTTGACTGTTGGTCGGGACTTGTTGTTTGTTTATCCGTAGTAACTTCAGTAATTGCCGGCTGCTGGTTGCTGACTGCCGACTGTTGACTGCCAACTGCCGACTGCTTGCCTTTCACCAATGAAGAAATATCTTCTCCGGTTTTGCCTACGATGGCCAGTAAATCATCCACCTGAATTTTTACACCTTTATCTCCACCAATATGCAGCAGCGTTCCATCTTTATAACTCTCCAGCTCCATCGTGGCTTTGTCGGTTTCTATTTCCGCAAGGAGGTCGCCTTTTTTTACGGAGTCTCCTACTTTTTTATGCCAGGCAGCAATTACACCTTCTGTCATGGTGTCGCTGAGCCGTGGCATCAGTATCACTTCGGCCATTGCCTTTTAATTTTCGCCGAAATTAAGGTAAAATGCTGAATGGTGTTCCGATAGCTATCGGGAGGTCAAGGAGAAATCAATAGTCCAGTTCCAGCCGCAGCCGGTCTTTCAGTTCCTTAACCAACGGGTATTGCTCCACCATTTTTTGAAACTGTTCTTTTGAAGTCAGGGTAATTTCTATTTGTGGCCTGTTGGCTGCTTTTTCTTCAATTATTATATTGAATTGCAGGGAGCGGTTTTTAAGGCGTTCTTGTAAAAAAGAAAACAATTTATTCCTGTCCTGTTCAATAAACTGTTTTTCAATGGTATTGGAGGTAACTGCTTCAAAGCAATTATCATCCTTTATACGAAGCAATGCCAAGTCAAAGGATTGGGCGGCGGATTTTTTTTCTTCTTTTAATTTTACTACATATTCAGCCCATGCTTTTTGCAGTTCTTCCAATTGCAAGGGGTGATTTATATTACCATTTCCATTATTACCATTTGCCTGGTATTGTTTACGGATTTTATCTAAGGGGGAAATCTTAGAAATTTGAGGTTTTAAGTTTGAGGTTTGAGGTTCATTATAATCAACTTTTTCCTCTGCCATCATGATTTTCTGAATAGCGGAGGTTTCAATTGTCAGTTTCGATTCTGCTATTTTTTTATTGCTTGTTGCCGGCTGCTGACTGTCAACTGCCGGCTGCTTTATTTCAAACGGCATTATCTTTCTGAAAGCAATTGATTTTGCTGATTCAACTATTTTTTTTTTACCAATCGTATTTCCTTCTGCTGATAGTTGAATAGCCTGTTGCAGGTAGCAGAGCTTGATGAGGGCCAGTTCGACATGCAGCCGTTTATTTCTCGCTGCTTTATAATTTATCTCTGTTTCACTCAGAATATTCAGGGCACTGATAAGAAGGGCAGGAGCAACCCCTTTTGCGGTTTCAATGTATTTATCTTTAAAGCTTTCTACTACTTCCAGCAGCCCTGCCGCTTTTTCATCTTTACACACCAGCAGGTTGCGCATAAATTCTGCAAAACCATTTAGCACCAAATCCCCTTCAAAACCTTTGCGGTTTATATCATCATATTGCAACATGGCACCGGACAGGTCCTGCTGCTGCATACATTCCAATAGTTTAAAGTAGCAGTCAGCATCAAGAATATTCAGGTGTTCCAGGGTGGTAGCATAATTTAATTCACCATTGGTAAAACTGACAATTTTATCGAGGATACTCAGTGCATCCCGCATACAGCCTTCACTTTTTTGGGCTATCACCTGCAGGGAGGCTTTATCTGCTTTAATATCTTCTTTGTTACAGATTTCTTCCAGGTGATGAACGGTATCGCTGGTAGTGATGCGTTTGAAATCAAAAATCTGGCACCGGCTGAGTATGGTGGGAAGAATTTTATGTTTTTCTGTTGTTGCTAAAATGAAAATCGCATAAGGTGGCGGTTCTTCCAGTGTTTTTAAAAAAGCATTGAAGGCAGAGGAGCTTAACATGTGTACCTCATCTATTACATATACTTTGTATCGTCCGGTTTGCGGAACAAAACGAATCTGATCCACCAGGTCACGGATATTGTCAACAGAGTTATTGGAAGCCCCATCCAGTTCAAAATAATTCATCGAAGCCCCGTCATTGAAAGAAATACAGCTTTGGCATTTATCACAGGCTTCGCCATCCTTTGTCTGATTTTCGCAGTTGATGGTTTTGGCTAAAATTCTTGCACAGGTGGTTTTGCCAACACCTCTTGGTCCGCAAAAAAGAAATGCATGAGCCAGTTGCTGGTTTTTTATAGCATTTCGTAGAGTAGTAGTTATATGTGATTGCCCGATGACTGTGTCAAAGGTTTGTGGCCTGTATTTTCTTGCTGAAACGATGAATTTTTCCATAAAAAAACCCCCAGTCCGCCAACTGGCGGAGAGTATAAAAATCCTTTAAGGGAAGTTGCAAGATAAGAAACCCAAAACTTGAATAACTAAAACACATTCAGATGTTGATAAATCTTTAAGCCCCTTTAGGGCTTGGGGTTATCAGTGAAGTATCGGGTGTGGCTTAAACTCTTTTGTCCTGTCAAACAAATACCGGTAAGTTGTCAGTATCCGGCTGCGGTTTTTGGCCAGGTTTTCTGCTACATTTATCATTTTGGGATTGAATTCACCTATCCACTGCATTTCATATTCATCATAAATGAGTTTGCCAAGATTGTACTCCCCTTTTTCATTTATTGTTAATCCCTGGATTATTTTACACCCTTCCACTACCAGGTACAGATCTAACCCTTTGCCCTGGAACTCAGGTACAATGCCAAATACCAGCCCGGTAAATTTTTTATTTTTTACGGTTGATTTTATCCAGAGAAACTTAAGTTTATGCCACCAGGTGAATTTGCCGTGCAGGTGTTTAAACCATTGATTCAGGTTGGGCAGGTTAATCCAGATGCCAATAGGTTCTCCTTTATAATATATAAACCAGTTAATACGTTCATCCATCACCGGTTTCATGGAGTGAAACATTTTTCTGACTACTTTTTCTTCTAATTGTTTCAGGCCCCCGTGTCCTGCCCATGCTTTATTATAAACGATGGTAAAGTCAGCAGCAAATTTGTCTAATTGATTTTTTTTGATATGTGCTGAACTGAAGTGGGGATCTTTAGCACATTCCGCATGGCGGTCATAATATTTTTGTTCCAGACGGGTATTTACATTCATCGCAAAACAAACCTGGTTATAAAATTTCCTGAATCCATAATTTTCAAACAACTGCTGGTACCAGGGAGGATTAAAATTCATGCAGTACATAGGCGGTATTTCATGACCTTTTACCACCAGGCCCCACCAGCGGTCTCTTTCGCCGAAATTTATCGGCCCATCCATGGCTTCCATTCCACGTTGCATCAGCCAGTGCTTAGCCACATCAAACAGCATATCAGCCGCAGCCTGGTCATTGATGCAATCAAAAAAACCAACACCACCAACCGGCACATCATCACCTTTGTTCTTATATTTTTTATTGTTGAATGCGGCAATACGACCAATTAGTTTTCCTACTGAGCTTGTCGAAGCATCGTCTTTCAATATCCATCTTGTTACTTCTCCAAACCGGAATGTTTTGTTCTTTTTGGGGTCAAAGACCTCATACACATCTTTCTCTAATGGAAAGATATAGGCAGGATTATCTTTATTAAGAAGAATATTGACCCGGATGAAATCTTTGGCAAGTTGTGAATCGGTAACTTCAATCAATTGCATACGGCAAATGTAGGGAAGACGGGCAATTTTCCTGTTTCTCCGGCTTTTTTGTACTTTAAGAGTGTTCAATCGGGGTGGTTATGAAATTTCTTTCCATTTTATTTTATTTTTTCTTTGCGACCAGTAATTCTTTATTGGCACAACCGGCTGATATTCGGGTTTTGGAGAAGGAAATCACTTACATCCGCAACAAAATTGATTCTTTACCTTTTTTTATTTCATCTGGCCTGGCGAAACCTTATAACAATACTTGCCGGTTGCCGGATCATAAAGAATACATATTTGAAAAGGGTAAAGCATCTTTTTCAAAGTCAGCATTAAGTTTAGACATTGAGAAGAAAGAAGTCTATATCCGTATGTATGCTCTTGCTGCTCTTGCCATAATTTCCTATAATAATAAGGACTATGCAAAATCTACGCAATACTTTCAACAGGCTCTTGCTATCGCATCTGACAATGGTTTTACATTTGAAGAGGTTCACAATTACAGGCCGTCATTAAATAATAATTTTTTCCTGGCAGGGGATTACACAAACGCCATGAAAATTTCTTCTGACGGTTTGACAAAGTCAGAAAAGATAAAAGATACGAACAGGATATGCCACTTCAGTAATGTGATCGGATATATTCACATGAAGCAAAAGAATTTTATCCAGGCAGCACAATACTTTTCACTTCAGTTGGAATTGTCCCGGGCGATCAAAGACACATTGGCTGAAGCACATGCATTGTACAACCTGGCCGACCTTGCCGTGGCGCAAAAGCAATATGACAAGGCGATTTATTTTTTGCAACAATCTATTGATGTTTACCGCTCTTCAGCAAAGAATAATTTATTTATCCTTGAAGAGAGGGAAGCCTACATCTCCAATAAAATGGCTGAGGTCTTTAAATTGAAAGGGGATGTTTATAATGCTTTACCATACATTTTGAGTTCTGTTCATTTTGCAATGAGTGGTTATATGAATGCTTATGATAAAGCAAATTATTTTATAAATGCCGGTGACATTTATAACCGCCTGCACCAACCTGACAGTGCCGTTCTTTTTTTAAGAACAGGAATGAATATTGCTAAACAGATCATCCACAGGGAATATATCCGGGATGCCAGTGAACAATTAGCCATAGCCTTTGCCCAAAAGAAAATGTTTGACAGTGCCTATGCGTATCACTCCTTATTTTCTCAACTTAAAGACAGCATTAGTAATAAAACTAATCAACAGGAGATTTTGCAACGGGAAGCCAGCCTGAAAATAGAGCAACAGAAACAATTGCAGCGGATTGCATTGGAAAAGCAAAAGCTGTGGCGGAATATTATCATCGGCATTGCCCTCTTTTCTTTGATAACATTGGGTTTTTTATACAATCGTTACCGGTTACGCCAAAAAAACCGCTACCAGGAACAGATCAACCGGCAGCAGAATGAATTGTTTAATGCCATTGCCGTTACACAGGACCAGGAACGAAAACGGATCGCCGAAGATATTCATGACAGCCTCGGCTCCATTCTTTCTGCTGCAAAACTTAAATTGTCGGCATTAAAAGAAAGTCAGACATTGCTTTCAGCAAGGCAGGCAGAAAACTGGCAAGTAACATTGCAGTTGCTCGATGAAGCTTCTTCAGAATTAAGAAGTATCTCCCACAACATTATGCCGGCCACTCTTTCTAAATTGGGGCTGGTTGCTGCTTTAAGAAACCTCATCAATAATATTTCTTCACAGCCGCAAGCTATCGGGTCAGGTATGCAGATCAGTTTTTCATCACATGATTTTGAGAGCAGGATTGCAGAGCAAATAGAGATGAGTATTTACCGTATTGTGCTGGAGCTTATTAATAATATAGTGAAACATGCACAGGCAACTAAAGTGACAGTACAATTAATAAAGTACCCGGATTATATCAATCTGTCGGTGGAAGATAATGGCCGGGGGTTTAATTATGAAGGAGCATTGCAGGAAAAGAAAGGAATTGGTTTAGGAAATATCTTATCGAGAGTTGATTACCTGAAAGGAAAAATGGATGTGGATACTACGGAAGGCAAGGGAACGACTGTTATTATTGATATTCCTTATGCCACCGGATAAATACCAACATACTGGTATGCCGGATGGTTGTTTGGTGAAATATATTTGCTGATGACCCAATATGTATGAATAAGATAAAATTGCTGATTGCTGATGATCACACTATTCTTCGGGATGGCATTGTATCCTTGTTGCAGGCCGAAGCAGGATTTACCGTAGCCGGAACTGCTGGCAATGGATATGAGGTAATGGACCTTGTGAGTAAAAATGACTATGACGTTTGCCTGCTTGATATCAACATGCCCGGGTTAGATGGTATGGAAACAGCTAAACTGCTTAAAGAGAAAAAGCCCGGAATAAAAATCATTATGCTGACCACCTATAATGACCGGGAAATTATTTCAGAACTGGTGCACATCGGAGTGTCGGGTTATTTGTTAAAGAACTCAGATAAACAGGAATTAGTGGAAGCAGTTCATAAAGTAATGAAGGGCCGCCACTATTTTAGTGAAGAAGTGGAAAATATTATTCTGCAGGGATTGACTGAAAAAAAATCAAACGAAGTAATAACCCTGACAGAAAGAGAACTCGAAGTAATGCATTTGCTGGCAAGAGAATACACCAACGATAAGATTGCTACTGCACTACATATCAGCTACCGTACAGTAGAGACCCACCGTAAGAACATTATGCAAAAGACCAAAGCCCATAATTTAGCGGGACTGCTGAAGTATGCTTATGGTAAGGGTCTTGTAAAATAAATCTCCATTTAATGATTTCGGCTATACCAATTAGTTGGTAGATGAAAATGCCGTGATGTTTGTATTGTTTGCCAGCACAGGTGACAATAGATTTAAAGAAGAATTCTGGCTATAAAAATTCATTCCAGAAATGTGTTTGATGGGCCGTTTTATTACCTTATGGGGAGTACAACATTGTTTTGCCGACATACAGATCCTAGAAATTATAATTTATTATGAGAAAAGTACTACTCAGTATATTCAGTTTTGTCACAGCCACATCGTTTGAGGGCTTGAAGGCACAAATATTAACACTGTCACCCGGCACCGATCTTACCATTAAGTCAGGTACTGTTTTTTTTGCAGATAATATCATACTTGTGCCTTCGGCAGATTTTACCCTCAGTAATTTATCACTGAGCAACGCCACTACAGTAATCCATACTACAGCTAATAATTATATAGCCAGAGTGTATCAATTCAGTGCTAACACCAATCCATTCACTGGTTCGGTGCAAATCAATTACCAGGATGGCACCGAGCTGAGAGGCATTGCAGAAAATGCACTTACCCTCAACATACATAATGGAACATTATGGAATGCATATACTGCTACCACCCGTGATGGCACCAATAATTATGTTCTTACCTCGGGCTTGAGTGCTGTTATTCTTAATGAACTTACACTGGCCAATTTGTTAGCTCCACTGCCGTTAGTTTGGCTTTCGTTTACGGCTACCAAACAAAACAGTAACTCATTGCTGCAATGGGCTACAGCACAGGAGCAAAACACAAAGGACTTTACAGTACAGCACAGTACGGATGGCACAAGTTGGAATAGTCTAACAACTATGCCAGCCGCCGGTAACAGCAACAGCATACGCAACTATAGCTATGTGCATACCAACCCTGTAAAGGGCAATAATTACTATCGAATTTTACAAACAGATGCAGATAATAAATACAGCTATAGTGAAGTGAGAACGGTAAAGTTTGCCACAGTCGATATGTCATTTACGGTAATGGGCAACCCGGTGACAAATGGAATACTAACAGTGCAGGTAAATGCAGCAACTGCCCTAAACCTTTACAGTGCCGATGGCAAACTGATTTTGGAAAAAGAAGTTTCAACCGGAATGCAAAGCATTGATGTAAGTGTGTATGCAAAAGGAATTTATTTGTTGAAAACAAATGCGACGATTCAAAAGATAGTGATACAGTAAAACAAGCAAAGAATATTTGGTAATAAAAAAATTAAGCAACATGAAAAGTATAAAAATTTTTCTCCTTACCTTTTTGGTGCTTGTGGTTAATATAACACAGGCCCAGGTTGGTATTGGCACCACTACACCTGCTGGCTCAGCACAGTTGGATGTAAGTTCTACTACAAAGGGGTTTTTGCTTCCCCGTATGACATATATTCAAAGGAATGCCATTGCAAGCCCAGTAGCGGGGTTAATGATCTGGTGTAACAATTGTGTCGCCCCTGCTGGCGAACTTCAGGTATTCAATGGTATTAGTTGGACCAATATGACAGGTGGCACATCCCCTTCCGGAACTGTTACTATTTGCAGCCAGAATTTGGCTGTTAAAAATCTGGATGTGGACAGGTATAGAAATGGTGATCCTATACCAAAGATTACCGATAATGCAGCATGGGTTGCATTAACCACCGGGGCCTATTGTTATTATAATAATGACTCGGCCACCTATGCGGCTACCTATGGTAAGTTATATAATTGGTATGCAGTAAATGATTCGAGAGGTTTAGCACCTGCAGGATGGCATATACCTACAGATGCGGAATGGACAATATTATCCACCTGTTTGGGGGGAGATGCAGTGGCGGGAGGTGCAATGAAAGAAGCCGGCACTGTACATTGGACAAGCCCTAATACCGGAGCCACAAACAGTAGCGGATTCACAGGCCTGCCGGGCGGCTTCCGTAACACCGATGGTACATTCGCCGGAGTTAGTACCAACGGCTACTGGTGGAGTTCTACTGAGGTCAATACGGCGTACGCCTGGGACCGCCAGCTGGTCTACACCGATGGCAATTTCTACAGGTTCAGTAACTTAAAGCTTCACGGTTTTTCTATTCGTTGCCTCAGGGATTGACGAAGTCTTATTACAATAAGGGTTACTTAAGCAGCATCTTTCCTTTATGATTTTGTATATACCAAACTATTGGCAGATAAAAATGCCGGGTTGTTGGGATTATGAGACCCTAGGAGTTCTTTTATTTTTAAGGATAAATCTCAGTTTATGAAAAAAATATTATTTGTAATACTCATAACAGTTGTACTCTTTATTTCCTGCAATAAATCAAAAGAAGAAACTCCTTATATCTGCGCTGCATGTACAAAAACTCCACAGGCACTGGCAGCCAATAATTCCAGTTCAAAAGGCATTTACAAAGGAGTTTTTTTTGGTTCCACCGGAACTATTTCATTTGATATACAAAACAACAGTGCCGCAGTAACGGCTACATTGATTTTAGACGGTGTGACTGTTTCGTTTAGCTCCGGCACCCTTCCGCAGACAGGTCAACCTTATACAGCAACTTTTGCCGGTACTATTAATGGGCAACCGGCCAGTATTAATTTTTCTGTTGGAGCTGATGGGTCCTCTCCCGTAATTACTGCTGCCAGTATTCCGGGTCACCCGAATACTGGTTTTGGTTTACTTAAAGAAACTTCTTCCGGTCTTGTTGAAAGTTTTGAAGGAACATGGAAAGAATCAAGCAGTACAAATGGCGGCACTCTCAATATGGTTGTATCAAGAACTGCAAATAGCTGGAATGTGGTTAAAGGAGATAGTGGAAACCCACCTCAGTATTTCAATGGAAGTATAAGCGGAAATAATTTGATTTGTAACTGTCCCTTAGGTCTCAGTATCATTGGAACTTTTTCAGGCGATCAGGCCGATGGACAATACAATAGTACCAATAATGGAACATGGACAATAAGAAGGACATTGTGAAATAGGCTATGATTATCATACCTGCTTCTTGGTAGAGAAAAATACCATGATTCTTGGATTGTTACCGCCCGGTAAGGGGTTTATTTTCGGAGTATAGTTTATCACACTAAAATATATTAATATGAAAAAGTTAGTATCAGTAATACTTTTTACAATCGTATTCTTTATTTCCTGCAATAAATCAAAAGAAGAAACTCCTTACATCTGCGCTGCATGTACAAAAACACCACAAGCACTGGCAGCCAATAATACCAGTTCAAAGGGCATTTACAAAGGAGTTTTTTTTGCTTCCACCGGAACTATTTTATTTGATATCCAAAACAACAGTACCGCAGTAACGGCTGCATTGATTTTAGACGGGGTGACTGTTCCCTTTAGCTCTGGCACTCTTCCACAGACAGGCCAACCTTATACAGCAACTTTTGCAGGTACTATTAACGGGCAACCGGGAAGTATTAATTTTTCAGTTGGAGCTGACGGGTCTTTTCCTGTAATTACTGCTGCCAGTATTCCGGGCCATCCGAATGTTGCTTTTCATTTGCTTAAAGAGACTTCTGTTAATCTTATAGAATGTTTTGAAGGAACATCTAAAGGGCAAACTAATAATATACCGGAATCTGGCAAGGTTAACCTGGTATTATCAAGAACTGCCGGAACCTGGAGTGCTCTTACGATAGACGACCGCCCCAATCAATTCCAATATCAGCAATGGAATGGAACAGTAAGCGGAAATAGTTTAAGCTGTAGTTGCCCGCCGGCGATTATCCTCTCTGGTACATTTTCAGGCGATCAGATAAACGGGCAATATAGCGACGGCACTCCGGTCACCGGAGGTGGCAGCGGCACATGGACAGTAAGAAGGACATTATGAAACAGGTTATGATTTTAAATACCAACTTCTTGGTAGATGAAAATGCCGGATTGTTTGGATTGACCGTTGTTCGGATACATAATATTTTTAATCACTAAAATTTATTATATGAAATCACTGCTTATCAAATGTGCTTCCTCCATCGGAATGGGGCTGGTATTCTTAATCCTGACAACCATAGCTGTCGTTACTTCCTCTTATTCCGGCTGTGAATCAAAAGACCCTCCAGCCAACAGCGGATGCGGTACCCAAATGGGATGCTGCCCTGCCACGGGATGTGGTTCCTGGTGGTTTGGCAATGTTACCCGGTTGTGTTATCCAACTGCCAATGCCTGTAACCAGGCGGGGAATAACCAATGCAGGCAATGTTATTAATGGGAGCAGTACGGGAACAGGTTTATCCATTTGTTATTCACTATGCAATTATAAAAAACCAAAACAATGGCTAATAAATTAAAAAATTATATTCTCATTGGAATATCAATCGTTGCAATAATTTTTACTTCCTGTACAGTGAGTAAAAATAATATTGCACCGCCCCCGAAAATAATAATTCCTGATTATGACTTTACACCACCAGGTACAGCAACTTCAGGCAGCGCTAAAATGAAAATTGCATTGTTTAATCCTTCCTATTCAGGAACGTTTAAATATTCGAATAAATCTCCTTTCAAACAATTTCGTGCCAGTTTGAGTAAAGATTTTGAAGAAATACTCACTGCAAGGGGATATATCATTAAAGGGCCGTTTGATGCATATGATTTTATGACTTATTCTGATAAGCAGGAATGTGAATTAGGACTGTTTGTGGATATTGATCTGGACTTAGAACAAACATCCGGCGGATGGGTAATAACTCCGGCAGAACCCTATCGCAATCATTGGAACCAGGGTAAAGCAGGGTTTCAAAGCTATAGCGGCACATTGAACCTTAGTGGGAAAATATCCATATACGTTGGGGAAACTTTTACAAAACAAAAATTATTGATTAAAAGTGTTTCCTTGCCTCAATCTGATTTCCAGGTTAGTGCCGACAAAACATATGAGTTAGGTACCACAGGTATTCCATTGGATAATACGGGGGTTCATAATCCCATTTCAAATGCCTTGTTAGATTTTTATAAAACTACCATGCAACAGGCCTGGAACCTTATAGAAACATCTGAATTAGCCCATGTAAATGCACAGGTGCCTGAAATAAGAAAGAATGCAGGGTTTATAAAGAATTAATGTTAAGCCGTGCAGTAACTTATCACAGGTAAATCCAGTCTGTTATCATATCTCCTTGTTGAAACAATATAAACTGAACCTGGGCTTGTTAATAAAAGGATTAACATTTCCTAAAGCAATAAAGCTTTGATGCAGGGGTTTTGTTTTTATGAAAAAATACACCACCACCCTCATCCTGTTCTTCATTGCTGTCAATTCATTTGCCCAGGTTGTAAGTAACTACACTTTACATATTCAGCATGACACAGCCATACAATGGGCGGCCGAATGTGATAAAGTGATCAACCTGGCTCCTAAAGTCCAGGCTTACAGTTTAAAAAAATGGTACCTGGATAAAATCAGAAAAGAAGATGCTACTGTTTATAGAGTGAATAATAGCAGGGATAAGGTTTCATCTTATCAACTATCTATGCCTTCACTTGAAACACAGGACTGGCTGAAAGGACTCAGTATTGAAATACCCCCCTACAAAAATCCAAAGGAGTGGTATTTCTATGATAAAAATATTCCGAAAGAAAATTATGAACGTTACAAATACCGTGTCGGGAGTGATAAATTTTCTGCTGATTCCTGTTGCGGTTGTGATGATGCAGATGCCTTCCGGGCAAAACAAATTTTAAATTACAAGAACGGAAAATTCAACATTTACAATGTATTTATTTCGCCTCTCTGTGCAAGACAAACAGGCACTGTCCCCATTGAATGGTATCCTTTATGCAATGTTGCTTACAACGATAAGGCTGACAGAAAATTCCCGGGGCTCAGCAAAGATGTAGTGTTGCTCAATACCGATGAGGTGGATTATAATTTTAGCCGGGAACATTCATCACCATTTGATTCGGTGCTTACTGTTTACCGTACGGATATTGGAAGCTTAATTTACCAGGATGTTTTAAAAGGACGGATCAAAGCAATTGATATTGAAACTAACAAACCGATATCAGTAAAAAAGTTTTTGACATGGCAAATGCCGGCTGACACCATGGCTGTATATGACATTAACGATCCATCAAAAATTACTGAGTACAGGATTGTTCAGGCAGAAAGAAGCTCCGGCGAATTCAGCCGGCTTCGGGTAAAGCAGGATCTTTATTTTGATTTTAAAAAGGAAAGGTTATATTCAGTAATCCGGTCTATAATAATAATGATGCCAGTAAGGTTTTATGATGGAAGCATCAGAGGATATGCTTCTTATTGCAGAATCTATTAATGAGAAATGAAAAATCCCTTCAACCAACCCGATTTTCAGATAACAGATGAATACCTCCGGCAAAGCATAGAAGCAGCTTCTGTTCCGCATACAGTTTATACTGCTTTTACAGGAACAGAACTTCCAGGAGAATTATATGTGTTGGTTGCAGAAAAAAACAAATTTAGCGACAATCAACAGGCATTGATAACTTTTATGCAAAGAATGCTTGTTTTGTTGTTATCCGACAATGATGACCTGTCATTCTTATAATGAAGAAGCCATAACTAACCTCACCAATAATTTCTGTCTCGGAAGATGGTATAATGAACTGGAATATGAAGAAATGCCGGTGAATTATTTTAAAAAAGAGGCGGACTTTCTTTTCGGGGTTTTTACAGAACATTTTAACGGGAGAGGAAAAAAACTGCCTGGTGAACCAACTAACGGGCCGCATGGTTTTTTCAAAGATTACCAGCCGGTTGAAGCATTTGAAAAAATAAATCCATTGTGTGATGAAGTTATTTTGCAGGTATATTGTCTTGTAAATTATAACGATGGAAAATACTTTTTCGCCGTCAGCGAACAAAACTACATTTTGCTGAATTGGCAATCAGGCGGGCCACTGCACCTGCTGGTGAAGCCATCGAAACGAAATCCCGAAAGCCTTCTTTTATCAAGAGATGCTGTTTTTGAGGCATTAGGACATAAAAAAGACCCCAAATAAAGCTTGAACATCTTGCTACAAAGACCAGTTTTCCTCACCCCAAAAAAGCCTCTTTTTTGAATTGGCAAATTAGTATCCCACCCTTACCTTTGCGGCCTGAAAAGAAAGCTGGTTGCTGGTCACTTGTTACTGGTAAAATACCGGGTCAAAAAAGTGGCTTTTACAACAAAGTAACCAGTTACCAAAAACTAAAAACCAGAAACAAGAAATATGGCAAATGTTGGTAAAGTAAAACAAGTTATCGGAGCCGTTGTTGACGTACAGTTTAACGGCACACTCCCCGAAATTTATAACTCCTTAGAACTGAAAAGACAAAATGGTGACATCCTTGTATTAGAAGTGCAGCAGCACCTCGGTGAGGACAGTGTTCGTACCATTGCTATGGACGGTACCGAAGGTCTGGTTCGTGGTATGGAAGTAGTTGATACTGGTATTCCAATCGCTATGCCGGTGGGGGATGCTATCAAAGGCCGTCTTTTTAATGTAACCGGTGACCCGATTGATGGATTACCTGCGGTATCAAAAGTTGGTGGTCGCCCTATTCACAACAAACCTCCGATGTTTGAAAACCTGAGTACAGCGTCTGAAGTACTGTTCACAGGTATTAAAGTAATTGACCTGATCGAGCCCTATGCAAAAGGCGGTAAGATCGGTTTGTTTGGTGGTGCCGGTGTGGGTAAAACAGTTTTGATTCAAGAGTTGATTAATAATATCGCCAAAGCTTATGCCGGCGTATCCGTATTTGCCGGTGTAGGAGAAAGAACAAGAGAAGGAAATGACCTGATGAGAGAGATGATTGAAGCAGGCATTATGAAATATGGTGATGCTTTCAAACATAGCATGGAAGAAGGTGGATGGGATTTATCTAAAGTAGATATGAAAGAGTTGTCTGAATCCAAAGCAACTTTCGTATTTGGACAGATGAACGAACCTCCCGGAGCAAGAGCAAGGGTGGCCTTATCTGGTTTGACAATTGCAGAGTATTATCGTGATGGTGATGGACAAGGCAAAGGCCGTGACATCCTCTTCTTCGTTGACAATATCTTCCGCTTCACCCAGGCTGGTTCTGAAGTATCTGCCCTGTTAGGTCGTATGCCTTCAGCGGTGGGTTATCAGCCAACGCTGGCAACAGAGATGGGTATCATGCAGGAAAGAATTACTTCTACAAAAAATGGTTCTATCACATCTGTTCAGGCGGTTTATGTACCTGCGGATGACCTGACTGACCCGGCACCTGCAACAACATTTGCTCACCTGGATGCCACTACTGTATTGTCAAGAAAAATTGCTGACCTCGGTATCTATCCTGCGGTTGACCCGTTGGATTCTACCTCAAGAATATTAACACCAAAAATTGTTGGCGATCTTCACTACAACTGTGCAAACAATGTGAAGCTGATGTTGCAGCGGTATAAGGAATTACAAGACATCATCGCCATCCTCGGTCTGGATGAATTGAGTGATGATGACAAATTAGTTGTAAGCCGGGCAAGAAAAGTACAACGTTTCCTGTCACAACCATTCCATGTTGCAGAAGCTTTTACCGGTTTGAAAGGAGTGCTGGTACCGATTGAAGAAACAATCCGTGGATTCAATATGATTATGGATGGTGAAGTGGACGAATATCCTGAAGCAGCTTTTAACCTGGTGGGTAGTATTGATGATGCGATTGAGAAGGGTAAGAAGTTAATGGCGGCAGCGCAGTAAGGCCTCCCCAACCCCTCCGCATGGAGGGGCTTTAGAGTCTCAAAGCATCAAAAGTTCTTTTTATCAATAAGTTGATTTTTGTGTAACCAGCATTTGTTTTCATTGCATCTTCGTTGCGACTGCTGGTCTGTTAATTTCTTTTCTTACGGTGGAAGAGAAGAAATTAATCACTCTTCAACTTTCTGTTCGCTACTCAACAAGAAAATGCGGACATCAAAAATTATTAATTAATCAACTTTAAAGTGATTCACACTTTAGGGTTCTAAAGCCCCTTTAGGGGTTTGGGGTATGAATTTAGAAATACTAACACCAGAAAGAAAACTCTACAGCGGCGAAGTGTATGGTGTGCAAATGCCGGGCATCAGTGGCTCGTTTGAAGTGCTGGAGAAACATGCTCCGCTGGTAAGTGCATTAAAAGCCGGACGGGTAAAAGTGCTAAAA
>JANPMI010000159.1:0-7789 GCA_031422725.1 Chitinophagaceae bacterium
ACCAATCTTGCTTTTATTTACGAAAAGATTGAAAATTACACAGCTACTGAGCCGCTGTATTCGGAAGTAATCAGCATTTGGGAAAAAACCGTTGGTGAAAATCATCCTGGTTATGCAGTAGCGTTGAATGATCTGGGCAACGCCTTTTTTGCCTCAAAAAAATATGAGGCAGCAGAGCCATTGTACAAAGCAGCAGTAGCCATTCAGAAGAAAGTATATGGCATATTGCATCCTGAATATGGTGTAATAGCCAAAAATCTTGCGAATGTTTATTACAAAATGAATCAATTCGGTAATGCAATTCCTTATTTTGAAGAATGTCTCACTATTGCCAGAAAAGTACAGGGTGAAAAGCATCCGGATTATTATGCCGCATTGGAAATTCTTTCCCTTGCACAGGTAGAAAACGGAAATTATAAAGCTGGTATTTCTTTATACACAGAACTGGCCGAAATCCATAAGCAAAAAAACGGGGAGGATAACCAGGATTATGCACTTTTTATCAATGTAATTGGCAGGCTGTACCTCGATATGGCAGATTATAATAATGCGGAAATTTTTCTGAGAAAAGGAATGAGTATCCGCAAAAAGGTATTGGGAGAAAATCATGCTGATTATGCACAAAGTGTAAATAATCTGGGAGCATTGTACCGCACCAAAGGAGATTTTAAAACGGCCCGTATTTTTTATGAAGAAGCCCTTGCATTAAGAAAGAAAATTTTGGGGGACAAACATTCCGATTATGGGCAAACATTAAATAACCTTGCAGAATTATATGAAGCAGAAGGAGATTATGCTGCTGCTGAAGTATTGTATAAACAGGCGGTAACTATTCGTCAACACACAGACGGTGAGGAAAGTGTTTTTTATGCACTCAACCTTAATAACCTGGCAAGCCTGTATGTAAGCATGGGTAAAAATGCTGAAGCAGAAACATTGTACCGGCAGTCATTAGCCATCCGGAAAAAAATACTGGGTGAAAATCATCCCGATTATGCTCAAAGCCTTAATAATCTTGCTTTAGTATTTGATAATACCGGCAGGTATGCCGACGCAGAACAATATTATAAACAGGCGTTGGTCATTCGCAAAAAAATATTGGGAGAAGACCATCCTGACTATGCACAAACAATCAGCAACCTCGCTTCGCTGTTTGATAATATGGGTAAATACGGCGAAGCAGAAAGTCTTTTTAAGCAGGCGTTAGCTATTCGCAAAAAAATACAGGGGGATGAACATCCTGACTATGCCATGGTGCTGGATAACCTGGCAAGCCTTTATAATGTGATGAACGACTATAAGCAGTCGGCACCATTATACCACCAGGTAATTGCTATTCGCAGAAAAACATTGGGTGAAAACCATCCCGATTATGCTACCAGTCTCAATAATCTTGGCGCATTGTATTTAGTAAATGGAAAATATCCGGAGGCTGAAAAATTATATAAACAGGTACTGGAAATTTATAAAAAATCGGTGGGGGAGAATCATGCAGATTATGCATTGGCCTTGCATAACCTCGGGGAGTTATACAGAAGAACGGGTAACTACAAAACTGCAGAGCCATTATTAATACAATCATTAACCATTAAAGGTAAAAGCTTGGGTGGCCAGCATCCGGAAAATGCAAGCAGTTTATTAAGTCTTGCCATTTTGTACGAAGAAACAGGCAATTATAATAAGGCAGAAGAATTGCTCGATAGTGCCAACAGCATCATGTTTCACCATGTAGAAAATAATTTTGCCAACCTGAGTGAAGCAGAAAAGATGCAATGGTGGGAAGATGAAGCTTCCCGGTATGAAATGGCGCCGTCGTTGCTGGTTAGCCATCCATCGGCCTCCGCCTTGTATATTAAAAAAACATTTAACCGGCAAATGCAGTTAAAAGGATTTGTATTGAAAGACGGGAAAAAAATACTGGAGCAGGTGCGGAAGCAGGGCAGCCCGCAACTCCGGCAATTAGTAAGCGATTGGCAGGGTAATAAAGCTACATTGGCAAAACAATACAGTCTGCCTGTTGACAAAAGAATTGCTGCACTTGAAACCCTGGAAAAACAAACTGCTGAATTAGAAAAACAAATTAACCTTCAATCTTCTTTGTTTAAGTCAGGCATTCAAAGCAGGCAAGCAGGATTTGATGAAGTGAAAAATTCGTTGAAAAAAGATGAAGCAGCTATTGAATTTGTCAGGTTCAGGTATTTTAACAGGGATTGGACCGACTCCATACTCTATGGTGCTTTTATTGTTCTGCCCGGATCGTTAACCCCTCAGTTTATTCTTTTGTGTGAGGAGAATAAGTTGAGTGCTATACTTGATTCAAAAAATAATTCTTCGAACACTTTTATAAAACAATTATACAGGGGACTTGAATTGGGTGATAAAATTCAATCAAACGGGAAAAAAGCAGACAGTCTTTATAACCTTGTCTGGAAACCTATACAACCTTTATTGAAAGGAATAAAAAAGATAAGCATTGCGCCAGCCGGCTTGCTGAGCAGGATTGCTTTTAATGCACTGCCGGTGGACAGTAACAGGTACCTTATTGATGACTATCAGCTTCGTCAGTACAGCAGTGTAGGTCAGATAGCAGAGGAAAAAATAACAAGACCTGCCGGGATTGTATCCGATGAAATTGTTTTATATGGAGGTATTGATTTTGATCAGGCCGCCAGTTCTGTAAAAGAAAATGGAAAAGCGGCGGATGTTTTACCAGAGATTGTGCAGCGCAGCATCAGCAGCGGCTCCTGGCCAGTTCTTCCGGGCACACTGGAAGAAGTGAATAAAATCAGTAAACTCTTCACCGCTGATGGAGGCAAAGCAAAAGTTATCACGGGCCGTCATGCTACAGAAGAAAATTTTAAACAAATATCCGGGCATTCACCCCGCATTATTCATTTGTCCACCCATGGATTTTCGTTGCCGGATATTTCAAAAAAAAGTAATGGAGATGTAGTCGGCAATCAATTTTCTCTTTCGGATAATCCATTGATGCGAAGCGGTGTTATCATGGCCGGGGCCAACAGGGTTTGGAAGGGCGGCGGAGCTTTACCCGGAAAGGAAGATGGTATTGTGACGGCTTATGAAATATCAAATCTTGATTTGGGCAATACCGAATTGGTAGTGTTGAGTGCTTGCGAAACAGCTTTGGGTGATATCAGGGGAACAGAGGGTGTTTTTGGATTACAACGGGCTTTTAAACTTGCGGGAGTTCAGGATATGATGCTGAGTTTATGGCAGGTACCGGATGCTGAAACGGCAGAGCTGATGAGCATCTTTTATGGAATTAAACAAAAAGGGGCAACAACCTATGAAGCATTTTATCAGGCCCAGGAAACCATGCGAAAAAAATATTCTGCTTATTATTGGGCGGCGTTTGTATTAATTGAATAAAGGAATATCAGCTTTCTTTCAACTGATTATCCAGCAATTTTTCAATGGTACTCAATTGTTCAGCCAAATTATCTTTCACTATCCCTGCCGCTGCTCCTGCATGTTGTTCTGTGGCATACCATATCAGTACCATGGCAATATAGTCCTGCATATCCTTACCTGCAAACATGGTTTTAAATTCAATGATTTTATCATTAATGGTTTTAAGGGTCTTTCTCACCACCTCTTCATCCTCCGGAGTAATTTTAATCCGGTAACTCCTGTCAGCAATAAGTGCTGAGATAGCAATTAATTCACTCATAATTTTGGGTTTTCAATAGCAGTTATGAATTTTGGGAAAATCATTTTAATAGTTGAAACTCTTATGATAGACCTTTACACTTACTCTCCCAGCAAAGCAATACAGCGATCGATCTCTTTCAGGTAACCATTAATTCTTTTTTCAAACTCTTTTTTATCAGCCTCACTCATATCTCCGGCACTTACTTTTAAAATACTTACCTGTTGTTTTAATTCGTCTGCACTTTTTTGTTGCACGGCACTCTTTAACCGGGCAGCAGCTAATTCTTCTTTTAAGCTTTTGTTTTCTTTTTGCACGGCAATATGCTGCTTCAGCAATTGCTGTAGTTTATCCTGTATCCTCTTAAGATGTTGTTCTGTAGTATTCACTCTTTTACAAAATAAATTAATAATTGATTGTCAGGCTGAGTTTATCGAAGTCTGATTTATCACCCTTCGATAAACTCAGGGTGACAGCTCGTTACTTCCTGATTTCAGCCTGAAGGTCTTTTTCCAATGTACCCATAATCTTATTCATCCAGCCATCAATTTCTTTATCCGTCAATGTTTTTTCTTCATCGAGGAAAGTAAAATTAACCGCTACCGATTTTTTACCGGCACCTAATTTTTCACTTTCAAAAATATCAAACAGTTTTATTTCCTGCAGTTTAGCAAGCTTGATTTTTTGCACTGTTTTCTCCACCTCTTCCCAAGCCAGTTGTTTAGAAACGATCATGGCAATATCCCGCTGAACAGAAGGATACTTTGGTATTTCTTTTACGGCGTTTGTTTGTACGGAGGCCAGTTCGGATATAATTTCCCAGTTGAGGCCAGCGAAGAACACCGGTTGTTTAATGCCAAAATTATCAAGTATATCTTTCTTTACCTCACCAGCACCAGCAATTACCTGATTGTTGAGTTTGTAAACAATATGGTTATTCAGCTTTGGCACCGGCAATATCTCTGTTGAATCAGGCGTAATGCCCAGCACTTTCAGCACAGCATCAACAGTTCCTTTCAGCGAATAAAAGTCGGAGGAAGCACTTTTTTGTTTCCAGCTATCCTCTTTTTCATTACCGGTAAGGAGGATACAAAGCTTTTCGGCTTCGTAGTATTTATCTTGTCCGGCAGTGCTGTAAGCTTTTCCAAATTCAAACAGGCGGAGTGAATTATTTTTATGATTCAGATTATACGCCACCACTTCTAATGCTGTTTCAAAAAGTGAGTTGCGGAGAATGTTCAATTCTGCACTCAGGCTGTTCATCATCTTAACCATGCCCTGTAATTCTTCTTCTGAAAAATAGGCTGCATTGGTGATAGAGTTGGTCATCATTTCATTAAAACCTTGTCCAACTAAATAATTGGCTGCTTTCTCCCTGTATATTTCTTTGGCGTAATTCTCCTCCACCGCCGGAGTGATGGTAATGGCTTCAGGAATATCAATATTATCCAGGCCATCAATTCTTACAATCTCTTCCACAAGGTCGGCAGGCAAACTGATGTCTGGTTTGTGATAAGGTACTGCTACTCTCAGTTCATCAATTCCTTCCTTTAGTGTTTCAAAGCCAAGACTATTAAGAATATTTTTAACCGCATCAGGATGATAATTTTTACCACTTAATTTTTTAATGAAATGATATTTAACCGCAACTTCTGTTTTATGTTTTGGGTTTGGATACACATCCACTATCTCCGATGCAATTTCCCCACCGGCAATTTCTTTGATAAGAATAGCAGCTCTTTTCAGCACATTTACAGTGGAAGATATATCAGTTCCTTTTTCAAAGCGGCTGGCCGCATCTGTTCTTAATCCGTGACGGAAAGAAGTTCTCCTGGTTATCACTGCATCAAAGCAGGCACTTTCAAGGAAAATATTTTTTGTTGTGGGAGTAACACCACTTTGCAGGCCGCCAAACACACCGGCGATACACATTCCTTCTTTTGCATTGCATATCATCAGGTCTTCTGCACTCAGCTTTCTTTCTTTTTCATCGAGGGTGATAAAGGGTATTCCTTCCGGAAGATTTTTTACCACTATTTTTTTACCACTAATCTTATCGGCATCAAAAGCATGGAGTGGCTGTCCTGTTTCATGCTGTATGAAGTTGGTGATGTCAACAATATTATTGATGGGTCGTAAACCAATAGCTTTCAATTTTTGCTGTAACCATTTTGGAGATTCCGTAATAGTTACATTGGCAATGCTGACTCCCGAATAACGGGGGCAGGCTGTTGGATTTTCCACTTTTACATCAATGGTAAGCGAAGTATTGTCAACTTTAAAACCATTGCCGTTGGCTTTTGCCAGCGGTGAAATGGGTCTGAAATCTTTTTTGTCGTGGTGATTTAAAAAAGCACAAACGTCTCTTGCCACACCCCAGTGGCTCATAGCATCCATGCGGTTGGGAGTAAGG
Organism: Chitinophagaceae bacterium; assembly: GCA_031422725.1. Lineage (GTDB taxonomy): Bacteria > Bacteroidota > Bacteroidia > Chitinophagales > Chitinophagaceae > JJ008. The sequence goes on from JANPMI010000159.1 coordinate 6,084, forward strand.
CCAATTTCATAAATTATATCTTCATACGGTTGAAAATAGTCAACAGCTGTAGCCCCAATTTTTACATTATCCGGCAATACCATAATGCCGGCATGAGAAGTTCCCAATCCAATCTCATCTTCAGCGCAAATCATTCCATAACTTTCTACATTGCGGATTTTGGCCACTTTCATCGTTAGTGGTTCGCCAACAGATGGATAAATAGTTGTGCCAACTGTTGCCACTACTACCTTTTGTCCTGCGGCTACATTGGGAGCACCGCAAACAATTTGTAATGGCTCTGTACCGCCGGTATTTACCCGGGTAATTGTAAGTTTATCGGCATTCGGATGTTTTTCTGTATTCAGCACTTCGCCAATCACCAAACCCTGCAACCCGCCTTTCACTTCTTCATAGTTGTACATGCTTTCCACTTCCAGTCCTATAGAAGTGAGAATGCGGCTTAGCCTCTCCGGTTCAACGGTTACAGGTAAATATTCACTCAGCCATTTGTAGGAAATCGTCATGGAAGCAAAGATAAGTGTCCGGCTTCAACTACATCCGGTAACAAACAGCATTGATATTCATACCAGCACCAACGGAAGCAAATAAGATAATATCACCCTGTTCCAGGCGATGATCATCCAGCTTGTTTTTTTTCACCATATCAAATAAAGTAGGAATAGTGGCCACAGAACTGTTTCCCAATTTGTGAATACTCATCGGCATAATGTGTCCCGGAATTTCCCTGATACCATATAATTTGAACAGCCGGCGGATGATACCTTCATCCATTTTTTCATTAGCCTGGTGGATGAATACTTTTTTTACGTCCTGTATTGGTATGCCTGCCTTTTCCAGGCAGTCTTTCATTGCCAGCGGAACATATTGCATGGCATATTCATACACTTTTCTCCCTTTCATTTTTATAAACCGTATCCGTGAATCAGCATCCGGGAAATTGCTTTTACCCAAATACAAATAATAAGCTTCATCCACACAATGACTTTGTACGTTCCAGGAAAGAATTCCACTATTGCTTTCATTAGCTGGTTTTGCTTCAAGGACAGCCGCCCCGGCACCATCAGAAAATATCATACTGTCCCTGTCATACAGATCCAGCACCCGGCTCAATGTTTCTGTTCCGATGACTAATGCTTTTTTAGCCACACCGGCTTTAAAATAAGTATCAGCCTGTATAACACCCTGCACCCAGCCGGGGCAACCAAATAAAATATCATAGGCCACACAGTTTGGGTTTTTTATGCCCAAGTCATGTTTCACTCTTGATGCGAGAGCCGGCAACACATCTGTCTGGATGGTATTCTTGACAACATTGCCAAAATTGTGAGCCAGAATAACCTGGTCGAGTTCTTCCGGATCAATACCGCTTTCTTCAATAGCTAACCGGGCTGCTATGGTTGCCATATCGGAAGAATTCATATCATCCGTAACATACCTCCGTTCTTCTATGCCGGTGATCTCCTGAAACTTATCTACAATTTCCCGGGAGGGCATGGCAATAAGATTGGCATCTTCGGCATAAAAATCCTGTTTGATAAAATCATTATTTGTTTTTATCAGCTCAGGAATGTAGCATCCTGTTCCGGTGATTACTGTTTTCATACTCATAACATTATTTTTTGAAAACTGATAACAGAGGCAATGATAAAGTTAAACTACAAAATCACTAACAGGTGTTTGAACAGGTGAAATTTACAGTCTTC
>JANPMI010000160.1:0-12695 GCA_031422725.1 Chitinophagaceae bacterium
ATCATTGGCGGCTTCTATTTGCCCATCCGGATAGCCTAATGCTTCCAGCAGGCTCCATTCAAGGTCGTTATATTGTTCAGGGGTGAAGCCCAAACGTTGCAGACATTCTTCACCCAATGTATATTTATTAAATACAAATCCGATTTCAAAAGCAGTGAGTGCAGCCGCATCAAGGCGTTTTATTTCATCGGCGATAAATCCTTTTTCACTCAACGATTGGTGATTGATAAAAGGTGCTCCGGCAAAGGATGCAGAACCTGTTGCATATTTAATAATAGCTTCTGATTCCTTTTGAGAATAGCCTAAATTTTTCAACGCAGCGGGAACAGACTGATTAATGATTTTGAAATAACCACCGCCTGATAATTTTTTAAATTTCACCAATGCAAAATCTGGTTCGACACCGGTAGTATCACAATCCATTACCAGGCCGATAGTTCCTGTTGGTGCAATCACCGTTGCCTGTGCATTTCTATAACCATACTTCTCTCCCATTTCTACTGCATCATCCCATGCTTTGCAAGCTGCCTTCAATAAATAATCAGGGCAATGCTGTGCTTTTATACCCATTGGTTTAAGACTCAGTGTTTCAAACTCATCAGCATCATAAGCAGCAAGGCGATGATTACGCATTACTCTCATCATGTGAGCTTTGTTCTCTTCGTATCTTGGAAATGCACCCAGGGCCTGTGCCATCTCCGCTGATGTTTTATAAGAAATACCCGTCATGATGGCTGTGATTGCCCCGGCGATTCCTCTTGCTTCTTCGCTGTCGTAAGGAATACCGCTAACCATGAGCATCGTTCCAAGATTAGCATAACCTAATCCGAGTGTCCTGTATTCATAACTTAATTGTGCCACTTCTTTCGAAGGGAATTGAGCCATCAATACAGATATTTCCAATACAACTGTCCACAAACGGCAATTGTATTCGTATCCTTCTACATCGAATTGATTCGTTTCTGTATCAAAGAATTTCATCAGGTTGGCTGATGCAAGATTACAAGCTGTATTATCCAGGAACATGTATTCGCTGCAAGGATTTGAAGCCCTTATCTCGCCGCCTTCAGGGCAAGTATGCCATTCGTTGATGGTAGTATTGTATTGTGTTCCGGGGTCAGCACAACGCCATGCTGCATAAGAAATCTGGTTCCACAATTCTCTTGCAGGAATTTTTTTCATTACCCTTCCGTCCATTCTTCCTTTCAGTTCCCAATCGCCATCTTCTTCCAATACTTTAAAAAATGAATTAGGAATACGGATAGAGTTATTGGAATTTTGTCCGCTTACAGTTCTGTATGCTTCATCTTCATAACCGGAAGGATAGCCGGCAGCAATCAATGCGCCTACCTTTTTCTCTTCTTCTACTTTCCAGTTGATGAAGTCTATAATTTCTGGATGGTCTAAATCCAAACAAACCATTTTTGCAGCACGGCGGGTGGTGCCACCACTTTTAATTGCTCCAGCAGCCCTATCACCAATTTTTAAGAAACTCATTAAGCCGGATGAAGTACCACCCCCGCTTAATTTTTCACCGGCACCACGAAGGTTGGAATAGTTGGTACCAACACCAGAACCATATTTAAAAATTCTTGCTTCCCGAACCCACAGGTCCATAATACCGCCTTCATTCACCAGGTCATCATTCACACTCAGGATGAAACAGGCATGAGGCTGGGGACGTTCATAAGCATTCTGTGATTTTTTTAATTGCCCGTCAAGCTGGTCAACATAATAATGCCCCTGTGGCTTGCCGGTGATGCCATAGCTTTCATGCAAACCAGTATTGAACCACTGCGGTGAATTAGGCACACACATTTGGTCCAGTACAGAATATACTAACTCTTCATAAAAAACCTGTGCATCATTCTCAGCAGCGAAGTAACCATAACGTTCACCCCATACTCTCCAGCAATTGGCTAAGCGATGTGCTACCTGTTTGGCAGACGTTTCTCTACCGAGACTTCCGTCAGGTTGCGGAACACCGGCTTTACGAAAATATTTTTGTGCAAGAATATCAGTTGCAATCTGGCTCCACTGCTTCGGTACTTCCACATTGTTCATCTCGAACACTACCTCACCACTCGGGTTTCGGATTACCGACGTTCGGTAATCATATTCGAACATGTCAAAAACATTTATATCATCACGGGTAAAGCGACGGGAAAACTGCAAGCCGCCCTTAGCAGATGCTTTGGTTTTGGTAGCCATAACTAAAAAGAATTTCTAACGGGTTAAGTAACTAAGTAACGTTCTCCGAAAATATTTTTAATTATGGCTAATTCATAGTTAGAGATATTCACATAATGTGGATAAGGAAAGGTTGGTTTCACCCGATGCAGGCCTGTGCTGCTTCAGATGATTTTCTAACAGTGGGTAAAGGATTTACTGATAAAAAAGTTTTGGTAAATCAGTTGCGGAACACTAAAAAATTCATATTGCGTTAACATTGATTTAAAACCCAAATGGGACAAGGGTTTTTAGGATTTCATGGCTGAAGAGTATTGATTTTACAGGTGTTTTCAAATTGCCATGGCGGCAAAGGCTTTATGGACAGGCTTTACAGTTGCAATGACATTGTGAAAAAAACATTACTTGAAAAAATAGAAAAATTTTCGTTTGTGCCGGACGTAAGAAAATTATTTTTTAAAGTTGACACAAACCCTGTTTGTTAATTAGTTGCCTTTTCTGCCACAGCCGGTATATTTTGTTTTGTTGATGGAAAGAGTTACGGTATAAGGATGTGTTTCTTCACTCATACCATCACTGCAATCTTTTTTTGTGATGATTAATTCAAGAGTAGCAGCAGAACCGGAAGCATTGTACTTGTTTGTATTATTATCAACTACTGATGCAGCAACATAAGGTACTTCCACATCAGGACCATCGGCCGGGTGAAAAACAATTTTACTGTTATTAATTACATACACTGACCAGAACGGTTCGTTCCCAAATCCGGTAAAAATGGTATCAGGAATTACCGGAGGTTCCGGCATCTGAATCACCTGTTTGGCCGTATCTTTTGTATCCTCTTTCTTTTTGGCTGAATTATTACAGGCCATAACAAGCAGGGCAATGATGAAAGCTGGTATCATTCGCATACAACTGATTTTATTAGAAAGTTACAGCGGTTTCCTGCTAAAAAGGATATTTGATTTTCAAGTGGGCAATACCGGAAGTTTTTCGCATTTTTGCACTAATCAACCGGTACCGGATGAAGTCTATTATTTATAACACATTGGCCGATAAGAAGAAGCAAGGGAAAAAATCCTTTGCTGTGCTGATAGATCCTGATAAGGTCAACACGGCTGTATTGGATGAATTAATTGAACTTTCTGTTGCTGCCAGGGTGGATTATTTACTCGTAGGTGGCAGCCTCGTTATCTCCAATCACCTGGATGAATGTGTACAACATATCAAACAGAACTGTGATATACCTGTCATTTTATTTCCCGGCAGTCCTTCGCAAATAAGCAAATATGCTGATGCCTTATTATACCTTTCTTTAATATCAGGTCGTAACCCTGAATTACTGATCGGACAGCATGTAGTATCTGCCCCGTTTGTAAGACAAAGTGGCCTTGAAATAATGCCTACCGGTTATATCGTTATTGATGGCGGCGCCCCTACTACTGTTTCTTATATCAGCAATGCCTCTCCTGTTCCTGCTGATAAAAATGAAATAGCCATGTGTACAGCGATGGCGGGTGAAATGCTCGGCATGAAATTAATTTATATGGATGCCGGCAGCGGTGCCAAACGTCCGATTACAGAAAGCATGATAAAAGCTGTTGCTGATCATATCGAAGCCCCATTAATTATCGGTGGCGGCATTCTTCAACCTGAAAAAGCATATCTTAATTGCAAAGCCGGTGCAGATGTTATTGTTGTAGGTAATGCAATTGAAAAAGATGCTTCGTTAATTAAGGAAATGGCAGCGGCGATTCATTCGGTACCAGTAAAGGCTTAGCGTAAATTTTCCACCTTCACCCTTGTCGGCGTTTCTTTAGCAGCAACAATACTTTTTGAACTCAACGCAATAGCTTTGATTATCATTGTCATATTATCAAGGTTCAGCGTTTCTACATGATCAGTTACCTGGTGATAATTGGGTTCATTATCCATTTTAGAAGTAGAGATAGTATGTGCCGGAACACCAAGCCTTGCCAGGGTGGCATTATCTGACCGGTAGAAAAGATCCTGCTCAATGTAGGGATCGGGGTAAAAAGTAAATCCTGTTCCTTTTAAATCATCTGCCATAATCTTCCCCATATCGGTTTTATCATAACCAGTGATGTAAGCTGAATTTTTTCCCCATTTACTTTCGGTGCCTATCATTTCAATATTGAACATAGCCACTACTTTACCCGCATCCACCTGTCGGGAAAAATATTGAGAGCCAAAGCCGCCTGTTTCTTCCGCCGTAAACGCAACAAATACAATTGTTCTTTCATTATTATTTATCTCTTTAAAATATTTTGCCAGCATGATAACGGCCGTGGTGCCTGCGGCATCATCGTTGGCACCATTATAAATGGAATCTCCATTTACCGCTTCACCAACACCCACATGATCATAATGACCCGAGAAAATCACATATTCATCTTTCCGGCTTTTTCCGGGCAACACTCCTACAACATTAGCCAGTTTATATTCACTAACTCCGGGAATTGATTCTATTCCATATTTTACCAGGTCAGCAGTTGTTAAAGTAAACTCCTGCCGGTAACTGCCGGTATTATTCCATGTCTGCAATCCGGTACTTTTAAATTCAGCTGCAATAAAATCAGCCGCTTTGTCAATATCGGGAGTGAATGTTTTTCTGCCCCGCATATTATCAGCAGCCAGTGTTCTTTCAATCCGCTCCACTTCTTTCACATTGATAATAGCATCAATGTTTTGAGCAAATAAAAAAGAGGTTGTTGTTATCAACAACCCCGTCAGGAATGTTCTCCTCATTCGTAATCTCATTTATTTATTCTTCAATTCTGATGTTTAATAACCGGCAATAAGCAATTGGCAAAGAGTGCAAGGTTGTCCATTGCAAATTGTTTATTGCCTGTTGCGAATTGCCCATTGGCTACAAACTCATCATTTCCTTAAACTTCACCGTTTGCCTGCGGCTTACTTCAATTTTCTCACCACCTTTTAATTCAAGCAGAAGGCCACCGTTAAAATAGGGTTCTATTTTATCAATCATCCGCAGATTAACAATATGTTTACGATTAGCCCGGAAGAATGTCTTCTCATCTAATCTTTCTTCCAGTGCATTCAGCGATTTTAGAATAAGCGGTTTGTTAGAAGCAAAAAATACTTTGGCATAATTACCCACACTTTCGAACAGCCGGATATCATTCAGTTTTACAAACCAGCACCGTTCGCCATCCTTTACAAATACCTGGTCATTCTCAGTAAGTATGCTGTTGTTGAAATTTTCTCCTTCGGCCCTTGTTTCTTTATGTTCTGAAAAATGCAATTTCTGAATAGCGTCTGCCAGGCGTTTGGGTTCTATCGGTTTTAATAAATAATCCAGTGCATTTACCTCAAAGGCTTTAAGTGCAAATTCATCATAGGCAGTAGTAAAAATTACCTGTGGTGTTCTTTCCAATTGCGCCAGCATATCAAAACCCGTTTTGCCCGGCATCTGAATATCTAAGAAAATAAGGTCGGGCTGCTGACTTTCAATTTTAGCAATGCCTTCTTCAGAATTTGCTGCTTCATCCACTATTTCTACCTCAGGAAAATCCTGCAGCAGTTTTTTTAATTCAGTTCTGGCTAATCTTTCGTCGTCAATAATTATTGCTTTCATGTTTTGCTGGTTTCTGGTTACTTGTTGCTGGTTAAAATCCTACAGTTCAGGTTCATGAATAATGGCTGGTTATCTGCTATACAAGAGCCTCAAACCTTCAAACTGCATTTACCGGTATCATCACTTTGGCTTCCACCATGGAAGGATTGATTTGCTTTATCTGGAATTTTGCTTTGTCTCCGTACAATAAACTCAACCGGTTGGTAGTGCTTGACAAACCAAAACCTTCATCACCACTTTTATAGCCGTTTAAAAAACCACTATTCTGCACAGATAACTCATGGTAGTCATTTTTAAAGTCAGAGATAACTTTTACCACACCTCCGTTTATTTGCTTGCTGATGCCATGTTTGATAGCATTCTCCACCAATGTCTGCAGCATCATCAATGGTACCGGTTGGTCAAGAGTATCTTCATCAATTTCATATTCAACTTTCAACCGGTCTTCAAACCGCATATTTTCCAGTGCCAGGTAATCTTTTACAATATTCAATTCTTTTTCCAGGGTCACTGTTTCCATTTTCTCCGATTGTAAACTGCTGCGCAGAATATTACTCAATTCAGTAACTGCTTTCCTGGCCCGTTGCGGATTTTCATCTACCAATGCCCGGATACTGTTCAGCGAGTTAAAAATAAAATGAGGATTTATATGGGCTTTGATGGTTTTTAATTCCAGTTCTTTAATTAAGGTTTCTAATCTTAACGTATCCATCTGCTGCCGCTGGCTTTTCTGAAAGAAGTGATAGAAATAATAAATCAATACCCAGGGCAAAATGAATAAACCATTATCCACCGTAGAACCAACCAGCTTGGCAAGAAAGGAAAGTTTTTTTCCGGAATCAGTTCCCAGCTTGAAGTAATCTATTCCTCCCAATACAATCAAACTAAAAATCATAGAGGCAATTACCATGGCAATTACCAGCTTGGGTATTACCTTTTCTATTGACTGCATCATCCAGCCACGCCATTTAATAATCAGGCGGAGTATATGCGTTACTAATATTCCGGCTATAAAAACAATGGCGATGCGGCCCAATAAAACTTTATCCGAAATATCAACTTTATAGGCATGGGCAAAAAATATCATAACCAGGCCTACAAAGCCCCAGCCGGCAAACTGCAACAACCAATATTTTGATTTTATGGGCATAAAAGCAAATCTACTTAAACATCTTTTTGTTCTGGCTCCGTAAATATACCAGTGGCGGATAACTTTTACAAATGGGCTTGGGAGAAGATTAATCATAGTCATAAGCCCTGTGACACAGAACATTCCTTTTAGAATATTGTTAGACAATCTTTAGCAAAAAAGGCTGAACGGAAAACAGTACTTTTACATCGTTTAAACTGGACACATGGAAATCACCCCGGGACCGCTTCTCAAAACAATTGATTCACCTGCTGATCTGAAGAAATTACCCCGTGAAAAATTGCACCAGGTATGTGATGAGTTACGTCAGTATATCATTGATGTGGTAAGTGTGCATGGCGGCCATTTTGGTGCCAGTCTCGGCGTGGTGGAACTGACAACTGCCCTTCATTATGTTTACAATACTCCTTATGACCAATTAGTCTGGGATGTAGGCCACCAGGCTTATGGTCATAAAATATTAACGGGAAGAAGAGACAACTTTCATACTAACAGAAAATATCATGGTCTGAGTGGTTTTCCCAAAAGAAGCGAAAGTGAATATGATACGTTTGGCGTAGGGCACTCTTCCACTTCCATTTCTGCTGCCCTGGGAATGGCTATGGCAGCAAAATATAAAGGTGAAAAAGAAAGGAAGGTTGTTGCTGTGATTGGTGATGGGGCCATGACGGCCGGGCTTGCCTTTGAAGGAATGAACCATGCCGGTGTGGCTGATGCTGATATGCTGATTGTTTTAAATGACAATTGCATGGGCATTGATCCGAATGTGGGAGCATTAAAAGAATATTTAACAGATATTACCACATCACCTACCTATAATAAAGTAAAAGACGATGTGTGGAAGCTGCTTGGCAAATTACCTGTTGGTAAAAATTTCAGCCGTGCTATGGCGCACAAGCTTACTGATGGACTAAAAGGAATGGTAAGCAGCAGTTCCAATTTATTTGAAGCATTAAAACTCCGCTACTTTGGCCCAATTGACGGACATAATGTAGCCAAACTGGTGGATACACTGAAAGATCTTCGCAATATTCCAGGACCAAAAATTCTGCATATAATAACTACAAAAGGGAAAGGATATGCACTGGCGGAAAAAGACCAGACCAAATGGCATGCACCCGGTTTGTTTGATAAAATAACCGGCGAGATACAAAAGAAAAAATACGATTTACCGCAAGCACCGAAATACCAGGATGTTTTTGGTTACACTATAATTGAACTGGCAGAAAAGAATGACAAAATTTTCGGTGTCACTCCTGCCATGCCTTCAGGTTCTTCCTTAAAATATATGATGGAGAAAATGCCGGACAGGGCATTTGATGTGGGCATTGCTGAGCAGCATGCCGTAACGGTAAGTGCCGGCATGGCTACTCAAGGAATGAAAGTATTCTGCAATATCTATTCATCATTCATGCAAAGAGCCTATGACCAGGTGGTGCATGATGTGGCTATACAAAAACTTCCGGTGATATTTTGCCTGGACCGTGCCGGATTAGTGGGTGATGATGGGCCGACGCATCATGGTTGTTATGATATTCCTTATATGCGTTGTGTCCCAAATATGATCGTCAGTGCACCAATGAATGAGAGTGAGCTGCGTAACCTGATGTACACGGCACAATTGGATTCAACCAAAAATCCTTTCGTCATCCGCTATCCAAGAGGTGAGGGTGTGATGCCGGAGTGGAAGACCGAGATGAAAGAAATAAAAATCGGCACAGGAAGAAAATTAAAAGAAGGTAAAGACATTGCGATTCTTTCTTTTGGTCACCCGGGAAATTTTGCGGCAGCCGCTATCCGTGAATTAAAAAATGACGGCCTTAGCCCCGGCCATTATGATATGCGTTTTGCCAAACCATTGGATGAAACATTACTTCATGAAGTGTTTTCTAAATTTGAAAAGATTATTACGGTAGAAGATGGAACTGTGGTTGGCGGATTTGGTTCTGCTGTTTTAGAATTTATAAATGAGCACAATTATAAAGCAGAAATAAAAATGCTTGGCATTCCTGACAGGCTTGTTGAGCATGGAACACCTAAAGAACTTCATCATGAATGTGGGTATGACGCACCGGCTATTGCAGATGCGGTAAGAGAAATGATGAAGCTGAAAATAAAGGTGCAGGTAACCGGCTAATGACCCAGCAGTTTCCAAAATATTACCCTGGAAAGCCGGGGTTTTTTAATTAAATAACTGTACCTTTTAATTATATTATATCCTCTTGATAAGCATTTCATTTTAATTCGGGCCCGGAAATCAATTGTTATTCAAAGATTCCGGTTATGAAAAAATACAGGCCTCCTTTCACTGCTCTGCTTACCCTGTTTATTATTATCAGTGGCTTTCGGTATGATGCCAGTGCACAGAGCAGATGGAGCGGCTCACTAACTCTTACTCAAAAATTTGTAGGTGAAAGCGGAAAAAGTGACAGACATGTCGAAGTAAGCTTTACAAATGCACTCCCCACCCTTAACCGGAATGATCCAACAACAGACCTGAATTTTACCGACGATAAGGGTACAGGTACTGCAAATTATCATGGTGAGATGATTATTGGTGGAAGACTAATAGGTACTACTGATTGCAGGGGATCCGGGCAAACGGAACTGCATGAAGTCGTTATTGATTCGGAAGACTCTTCTTTAAGGATACATGCTATTGGCCCAGCCTGTAATGGTCAAACTGTTGAACTATTACCAGGAGGAACAACTCAAGACTATGGCCCGGAATTCACCGATATTATTGTTTCTTCCAAAGCATCAGGAGGAATAAATCAAACGGTATTAACAGGAACAGAAACGACAGTAAGCGATATTGGAGTTGGTAAGGTCACAACAACGGTTTCCTGGGGCCTGTGGAGGGGGCCAATTGATGCAGTGCTGATCGTTTCTCCCGTAAATTATAACAGTTGGATGCCTTTGGCTACAAAGGATGAGTTGAGAAAAGGGAATGCTATGAATATTAATTTGAAAGTGCAAAAAAGAAATGGTGGTGACTCACCATTCAAGGTTATCAGGTTTGAACTAAAACTGGACAGTACGTCGAATGAAAAAGGTACGACCCTGAATTTGCCATTGAATCCATCACTTAATCAATTACCAGATCTGCGTTTACTGCCTGATAGTCTTGCAGAAAGTAATGAAGCGGATCAATCTATCGAGATCAACTCAACGGATGGCAAAACCGGTTATTTTTCAATTGGATCGTATGATGGAGGTGGGTGGACAACGTTAACTGCAGTTGCTGTGCTGGAAGGTGGAATACGTATTGAAGGAACATTAAAAACACCTGCTGGTGTAAAGAGGATACCTATCCCCAAAAGAAATCCGGGTTCTAAGATTGCCACGGCCTGGCTTACCGCCAATGGAAACCCGGGAGAAAAGGATGACAAAGAAACATTGCCAATAAAAGAAGGGGATGGCCTGACTGCTTATGAAGAATACCGTGGAGTGATCTCACAAGGAGAATTTCGCCGGCTTAAGCCAAATGAAAAAGAATTAGGCATAACGGCAACTAAGCAAAACTATGATCAGTTTGCAGAAGGTGTTCGTTTGTTTGAAAATGCAAGTGGTTTAACAGTCGTACCATTTGATGAAACGGAGATTGTTGCTGACAGAAAGTTTAACCGGAATTTTGGTTATGCAAATGTATATGAACAATATGTATTAAAACTTGAAAATGGAACTCTTCCGGGAGCAGCAGTTGGAATGAATGAACCAATCAGAAATATAAGAGGCATTCCAAAGAAATCAGATCGAATTGTGATCGATATTCAAAAGATCAAAGACAATTTTCACTATGACGATTCTATTGCAAGAGCAGGAAATGAGGTTGTGCCATATACCTACCAGGAAAAACTAAATAATACCGTTGCTCATGAAATAGGCCATGGTGTGAACCTAATCCATCATGGTGATGAAATGGGGCCATACAATACAGTCGCTCCGGTGTGTACTCCCAATAATCCTTGTTATACAACTTACCGGATATACGATCATCATAATGTCGAGATTCTGAACAGACCTATTCCTTTGGAAAATGCAGGTGCTGTTGGCAGCGAGGAAAGCGGGGATCTCTCTTGTATCATGGCTTATACCGGAATGTATCAATGGGCATACAGGCTTATCCAGAGGGAACATTGTTATTATTATGTGATGTTCCAACCTGTCGGCAAGAAACTGTGCACCAGTTCAACGGGAACAGGCATTAATGACAACAATAAATACTTCGGCAATGCAGAGGATGGCAATTGCCGGAGCCATTTAAAACTGAGAGATTGAAATTCGATTTTATAATGAGAACCCAGAGGCAATGATTGATAAATAAAAATTAATACTATGAAAAAAGATAAAATCTTTTTGTTTCTATTCATTGTACCATTATTTTTTTCAACAAGTTTTCTTAAAAAAACAATTGCAGTTGAGGATAAATGGAGGCATGTGAACGCTGAATTCAAAAGTAACAGTCACGCTGCAAATAGCGTCAGTCTCTCTGAGTACGAAGTCCGGTTCATCTACACCGGGTTTACATCATTCCATGGAGACGCCTCAGACTGCCCGGTCCGTACAAATGGTAAAGTTGTACTCAGCGGGTTGCTCTCAGGTGCAGAAAACGTTCCTGCTGACGATGACATTTCTTACACAGGCACTTTACAATTAGATATAGACATTGATATATGTAGTGCAAAGGGAGAAGGCGACAACGCCAAACTATGCAGCATCACCATAACTGGATCGGGACCTGTCAAGACTGAGTTGGAAATTTATTACGATGGGCGGGGTGGATATATCAAAATCAAGGATACAACATCCAGAGGGTTTCGTAAAAATGCCGCCGGGACATGCGACCTGGCAGAGATAGCCGAGGAACGACTCATGATTCCACTAAAAACCATCGCTACTGTATTCAACGGCCTGGAACTGCCGATGCTTACTCAAAGAACCCTTCGGGTCGGACCACCGCAGATTATTCGAACTGCAGAAGGTGAATTGCTGGTAGAAGTATTGCGGAAAGTGAGGTAGTGAAGACAATGGATATGTTATTCCGGACCCGGTTAAATCTGTTTTCTTTCTTAACCAGGTGTCATAAGACTTGCAGTGTTTTTTACATTCAGTTGTAAGTACCGCCTGATAAGATATGCCGCAGTTTTTTGTTGTTGAATGGGAATGAAATGAATTGAAACCGTTTGAAAAGTTGCTGGAGATGATTGAAAAATAAAAAAGATTTAAAAAAGTATGATGAACATAATAAAAGGCAAGCTTACGGTGTGTGAGTTAAATGGATAATATTTTTGTTTCCAGTATTTCAACCTACTTTTAAAGTATGCAATTGCTGCATACTTTTTGTTTTATAAACAAGGCAGTAAAAAAAATACTACTGCCGTTTATTCTATTCTTTGGCCAGCCACTTCAATCCCAGGTCACCGATTCGGCCTTTATTGAAACCCTTTATAATCAGGGCAGGCAATATATCCATATAAATCCCGACAGTGCCGACTGGTTTTTTGAAAAAGCCAGGAAGGAAAGTGAAAACAGGAAATACTTGCCCGGGCTTATCATGTATCACAATTACAATGCTGCCCTGCACATAGCACTCGGGCAGAATGATAAAGCCCTTCAACAATATGATCGGGCTATTACAATTGCTCAGAATAATAATCTTAATGCTGAGGTGGGGGTTTCTTATATGAAAAAAGGAACTCTCCAACAATATATGGGTGAATATGCCCTTGCCGC
>JANPMI010000161.1:0-7657 GCA_031422725.1 Chitinophagaceae bacterium
AGTATCTTTTGCTGATACTTGCCATACTGCTTTTCACTCTTTCTTTTGCGTTTAATACAATCTACAGCAACCGTTCCTCTGTGGCAAGAGAAGTACGGTTAGCAGAAAAATACATCAACCATCAGTATGAAGATTTTAATTCTTTTTGTAATGACTCTGTATTGATCAACCGGCTGCTTGCCCAGGCGGAACCGCTGAATGAGTTTAATCACCTGGCGGCAAAAAAATATGGCATTTTTGTTTATTCGGAGAATGTTTTTGGTAATACGGACATGCGGTTCTGGAACGATCAACTGGTAGTTCCCCCGGCGGAAATACTTACTGCAGCTGATGGTGAATATTTTTTGAAAGAAGCTAATGGTTGGTATTATATAATTAAAAAAGGATTGGCCTATAAAAGCGGAGAGAATAAATTAGTGTCTTATGCTATGATACCTGTGCGGTCTGAGTTTTTTATTACGACTGATTACCTGCCACAGAAATTTCTTTACAGCAATTCGGCAGATAAACGGGTAAAAATAAGTGCAGCAGTTACTGATTTTCCTGTCAGGACTCTTTCCGGTAAGACACTTTTTTACCTTGATAAGAAAGCCTCGGCGGCTGTTCCGTACAATGACAGCAGAACCATTTTTTTACGGGTGGGAGGATTACTGTTGCTTTTTCTTTTTATTCACCTGCTGGTGGAATCGGTTGCTTATAAACGGGGTACCTGGAAAGCCATTGGATTGTTAACCTTTTTGCTGATAGCCCTTCGCCTTAATACTTATTATTATCCTTCTATTTTAAACCTGCGGCAGTTTGAACTGTTTGATCCGGCTATTTATGGTTCCAATGCTATTCAGCGGTCGTTGGGGGATCTGCTTATCAATGCCATACTTTTTTGCTGGGTGGTTTTATTTGCCTGGTCGAAACTCCGGTCTGTAGAAAACCCCGCGGCTAACTTTTTCACCAGGATAAGATGGCTGGCAGGTATCGTTGCATTATGCCTGCTGATATTTTCAACCTTTATTCTTGCCACTGTTATCCGCAGCCTGGTAGCAGATTCAAAAATATCATTTGATGTCACCAATTTTTTTAGCCTGAACCGCTACACGGTCGCCGGCTTCTTTGTGCTGGCCTGTCTTTCTTTATCCTACTATTATTTTTCACAACTTTTATTCCGGCTGGTATTTCCTTTATTCGCCGGAAGAAGCCTGCTGATCTATTTTTCTATCGGCTTTGGCGGTTTGCTTTATCTTACTACCCGGTCAGGCCACCCGGAAGTAGTGTTCTATTTACCCGTATTGGTTTGGCTGCTTGGCTATACCTGGCTTGTCAACAGGAAAGGAGTAATATTCAACCGCATTCATATTAATATTGCCGGCATCCTTTCCTGGATATTTATTTTTTCTGTTTCCATCACAGTGATTATGTTTTCGCAAAACAGGAAAGCAGAATGGGAGAAAAGAAAACTGATCGCAGATAAACTGGCGGTGCAGACAGATCCATCCAGCGAAAGACTGATGAGTATCGCCATCAGGTACCTCGATAATGATTTTCTCAGTGATAATTTTTACCGGTTTACAAACCAGGAAGCAGGGATAAAGTTCAGGGACAGCATTATTACGGATAGCTACAGTGGCTATTTTAACAAGTATGATACCCGGTTATATGTGTATGATGCCAACGATAAACCGTTGTATAATGAAGACCAGACTCCTTACGAAGCGTTGAATGCAATTCTTACGGTTCAGTCGAAGCCAACGCAAACAGAGGGATTGTTTTATTATGAAACTTCTTTTGACAAGTTTAATTATATCACCCGCCGGGAAGTGGCCGATACCGGAGGTAAGAAACAGGGTTCTTTCTTCATTGTTTCCAATTTAAAGAATTACAGCCGGGATGCCCTGTTTCCTGAATTGTTCCGTCAGTTCAAAGAAACGGACCCGGAGAACTCACCAATTTATTCCAATGCCGTATATGACAGGCTGCGGTTAGTGTCTCCACCGGGCAACTATCCTTTTCCAATCTGGCTTACCACCAACGAACTTCCAAAAGAAGAATTTCAGCAACGGAGAAATGGTGATTATGATGAACTCTGGTACAGAGCGGGCAATGAAAAAGTGGTGGTGATAGCCAGGAAAAAAGAAGCAACGATTGAAACGATTACCTTATTCTCCTACATCTTTTGTTCCTTTCTTTTCCTGGTAGCCTTCGTGCAACTAATTTCTTTTATTCTTAAAACAGGATATAACTGGACTGGTTTGCGAAGATTGTTCCAGTTGAATATCCGGTCACAGGTACACAGCACCATTATTTTCATCAGTATATTTTCTTTTTTGGTTATTGGCGCCGCCACCATTTCATTTTTCATCAGCAGAAATAAGCAGAGCAATAATGAAAAATTAAGCCGGACCATGAAAATTATGGTGAATGAAATGGAGAAAAAAATGTCGGACCAGAATACGTTTGACGATGTGGTAAAGATCTACGATTCTGTTGCCAATACCGGTTTGCAGAAATTAGTGGATGAGGTATCCGATATTCATGGAGTGGATGTAAATGTGTATGACCTGAAAGGCGATCTGCAGGTTTCTTCTGAAGCCCTTGTTTATACCAAGGGAGTGCTTAGCAAGAAAATAGACCCTGCTGCATTCTACCATCTCGACAGGATGCGGCAGGTCCAGCATTCACAGGAAGAAAAGATTGGCAATTTTTCATACCTCAGTATTTATTCACCGGTAAGGGATGATGAAGGGAAAGTGTATGCTTATATTAATATTCCGTACTTCAGTTCCAAACCAGAATTGCGGCAGGAAATTTCCAACTTCCTTGTCACTATTATCAACCTTAATGCTTTTATCTTTTTGATTTCCGGGTTGATTGCTTTATTCATTACCAACCGCATTACTAATTCCTTCTCCATCATCAGCGATAAGATGAGGGAAGTGAACCTGGGAAAAATGAATGAACAAATAGTCTGGAATCGTAATGATGAAATAGGTGAGTTGGTGCAGGAGTATAACAAAATGGTGGACAAACTTGGAGAGAGTGCTGTAGCCCTTGCTAAAAGCGAAAGGGAAGGGGCCTGGCGGGAAATGGCAAGACAGGTGGCACATGAAATAAAAAATCCGCTGACACCGATGAAGCTAAGCATACAGTATTTACAGAAAGCCATTAATAATAACCAGCCGAATGTAAAAGAATTATCCAGCAGTGTGGCAACTACGCTGGTGGAACAGATTGACCATCTCTCCAAAATTGCGGCCGACTTCTCCCAGTTTGCCAATATTGGTACCACCAATGTCACTAATTTTGATTTGCATGATGTGCTGGGTTCATTAAAAGAGCTTTACAAATCACATGAAAATATTCAGTTTGACTGGCGGCCGGTGAATAACCGGGTGATGGTAAATGCCGATAAAACACAGATGAACCGCCTGTTCACCAATCTATTTGCCAATGCGATAGAAGCCTGCCATGCAAATGGTAGTTGTAAAATAGAAGTGAGTGAAGTGAAGAACGACGATACTATCCGGGTAAGTATAAAAGATAATGGTGAAGGTATTGCACCCGAAATGCAGGAACGGATTTTCATTCCCAACTTTACCACCAAATCATCCGGCACCGGATTAGGATTGGCGATGTGCATGGGGATTGTAGAGCAGGCACATGGAAAAATATGGTTTGAAACAGAACAGGGCAGGGGCACTACTTTTTATGTAGAGTTACCATTGGTGAATTAAGTTTTTTTTATAAAGAGTCTGCTATTCTGATTTTATTCCGGAAAATTCATTCTTTTAAGAAATGGATAAAAACGGGGGTCAGTTCTCATGAAGGCCCCAAGCGGATAAACCTTTATACAGGGAAGTGTGCAATCCTGTTGTTCAAATGCCTGTTCCATATACCGGACGGCTTCATCTTCATGCTTTGAAAAATAGGCGGCGCAACACAAAAAAATTGCAGCGATATATTCTGTCTGAGAACGGGTTATTAATTCATCCATTATTTTTTGGCATTCAGTAATATTACCTGTTAATGAATAAGCCCAGCATAATTCAACCATTGATATTGGTTGCCTCGCTGAAAGCTGCACGGTAGTTTTAAATGCTTCAACAGCCTCAGCATATTTATTTAGTCCCGCTAAACTTAATCCTAAACCCCTGTAACCAGGGAAGGAACTTGCATCCAGTTCAATAGCCATTTTACTTGCCTGTAGTGCCTCCTCAAATTTTCCCGCATTGATATACATGATGGATAATATATGATGAGATATTGGTACCAAGGGTTCAAGGACATCTGCTGTTATTTTCGCCTGATTGATGGCTTCTTCATAATTCCTGTCAATAAAAGACAGGTAATAGCTATACCAATAGTGAGCTGGTGCATAATCAGCAGTGATCGAAAGGACATGTTGAAATCTTTTTTTTCCCTCAGCCCAGTTCCAGTCATAAAAAGTGCTGATAAAGGCCAGTGCACTATAAGCTTCTGTGTGAGAAGATTGAAGTTGAATCGCCTTTTCTGCATATTGTCTTGCCTTCGGCATAGCATTATGCGGCGGGATTACGCAATACAAAGCCAGGATGCAATAAGCATCAGCCATACCGGTGTAAGCCAGAACAAGTTCCGGATCTTTCTCTAATGCCTGCTCAAAAAATTTAAGTGCCTTCATTAAACCCGGCCCCCGCTTGTTAAAATAAAACCGGCCTTTTAAATACAAGTCATAAGCCTCATGATTGTCAGTCGGGTTTTTATTGATAATCGCTTTTTCTTTTTCCCGTAAAGTGATTTTTAATTTTTCAGTAATAGCAAATGCGATCTCATCCTGTATGGCAAAGATGTCATCCATCTCCCGGTCGTATCGTTCCGACCAGAGATGAAACCCATCATCTGCATTAATCAACTGGGCAGTGATGCGGAGTGTATTGCCTTGCCGGCGCACACTTCCTTCCAATACGGTTTGAACATTCAATTTTTGACCTATTTTCCGGAGGTCAAAATTTTTTCCCTTAAAGTAAAAGGAAGAAGTACGCCCCGCCACCCGGAGCCCATTTACATGGGCTAATGAATTAAGTATTTCTTCAGTGATCCCATCACTGAAATAATCCTGCTCGGGATCATTGCTCATATTTACAAAAGGTAAAACAGCAATACTTTTTTCAGGAATTTTTGCAGTGGGTCCGGCAGTTGTTTCCTCCCGGAAAAGCAGTGGGATATCACCGTTTGATTCTGAGATGACAGAAGGGTCCACACTAACCTCATATATGCGAACCGGGTCTCTAACATTTTTTAGCAGTTCTTCCCGCAAGAAATTAGTGGCAATACCTTTTTTATTGGCAACATTGCTATGAACAGACTCAGAAATACAGATGCCACCGGCCTGTGCCTGTGTTAACAACCGGGAGGCTATATTTACCCCATCACCGAAAACGTCATTGTTTTCAAAAACAATATCGCCGAGATGTATGCCTATGCGTAGTTGCAGGCCGGTAATACCTTCGGTGGCTTTTTGAATACTGCCTGCACACATTACTGCTTCGGTAACATTGGAAAAACTTGCCAGCACTCCATCGCCCAATTCTTTTATCCAGTTGCCATTATATCGCTGAATGATTGGTTTTTGTACCGCCCTGTTTTTTCTAAGCAGATCAAATGCTTTCTCTTCATCACTACCCATTAAAGCAGTGTACCCGACAATATCGGTAAACATAATAGCGGCAAGTTGGCGGGTTTGCGGCAACAGGAAAGGTTAAGAATAGAAAGATACAAAAAAATAAGGCTTGGTATGTAGCCTTCCCTGATTTTGAGACATTTTAATAATCCGCCATACAAAAATTCCAGTATCTTAGCCAGGATTCAACTAAATTAAATTCCTCGTTCTTCGGAATGACAAAGGCAGTTAAGCTACTGCCTTCTTCACCAACTCTGCTGCCTCACTCAACAAAATTGCAGACTGCACTTTTAATCCGCTTTCATCAATCAGTTTTTTTGCTTCTACGGCATTCGTTCCCTGTAAGCGAACGATGATGGGAATATTGATATTGCCGAGTTTTTGATACGCATCAATAACACCCTGCGCCACCCGGTCGCAACGAACAATGCCACCAAAGATGTTGATAAGGATAGCTTTTACAGCAGGATCTTTTAAAATGATTTTAAAACCGGCTTCTACCGTTTGTGCATTGGCACTACCACCTACATCTAAAAAATTCGCAGGTTCACCACCGCTGAGTTTTATCATATCCATAGTAGCCATGGCAAGTCCTGCACCGTTTACCATACAGCCAACGTTGCCGTCTAATTTTACAAAGTTTAAATTGTATTTACCTGCTTCTACTTCGGTGGGGTCTTCTTCAGTTGTATCTCTCAACGAGGCAAGATCTGCATGACGCATCAATGAATTTTCATCTAATCCCATTTTACAGTCAACAGCTATTATTTTATTATCAGATGCTTTAAAGAGCGGATTTATTTCCAGCATGGAGCAATCCAGTCCAACATAGGCATTGTAAAGGTTAGTGACAAATTTTACACAGTTTTTAAATGCTTCACCGCTTAGTCCGAGGTTGAAAGCAATCTTTCTTGCCTGGAAACCCTGTAAGCCGCCCGATGGATGCACCCATTCTTTAAATATTTTTTCCGGTGTATTATGCGCCACATCTTCAATATTCATTCCACCTTCGGTGCTGTACATAATCACATTCTGCCCTTTGCTGCGATCTAATAATATGGAGAGATAAAATTCTTTTCTTTCGCCGGGGCCATCGTAATACATATCGGCTGCTACAAATATTTTGTTTACTACTTTACCTGCAGGGCCTGTTTGTATGGTAACCAATGTCCCCCCTAATATTTTACCGGCAAATTCCTGGATGTCTTCCAGCGATTTGGCAACTTTTACACCGTTGATTCCATTTTCTTTTATGGTTCCTTTACCCCGTCCACCTGCATGTATCTGTGCTTTTACAATAGCAAACTTGCTTCCGGTCTGTGTTTTTATCTGGCGGTAGGCATCTTCCGCTTCCTGCACCGTGGTGCAGGCAAAGCCTTCCTGTACGGGAACATTATATTTTTTTAATAATTCTTTGGCCTGGTATTCATGGAGGTTCATTATGCAAAAGTTTGCAGCGAAGATAAATGATTAGTTTGTGGTTTACATATCAGGGGTATCAGGGTTTAAAACTGTGTCACTCCTTCAAAAAAAATATGTACGTTTGCAGACTCAATTAACTTTTATGGGAAAAAAGAATTTGAAACAATTTAATGAGACGGTAAAGTTTCTAAAGAAACAGTATAAAGAAACACCAACAATAGGTATTGTGCTTGGCAGCGGTCTTGGCAATTTTATAAATGAAATTGCCATAGATAAAGAAGTGGCGTATGAAGATATTCCCAATTTCCCTGTATCAACTGTTGAAGGGCATAAAGGCAAACTTATTTTTGGTAAACTCAGCGGTAAAACAGTGGTAGCGATGGCTGGCCGTTTCCATTTTTATGAGGGTTATACGGCTCAGGATGTTGTATTTCCTGTCCGGGTAATGAAACTACTGGGTGTTGAAACTTTATTATTATCCAATGCAGCGGGAGGGGTTAACCCATCTTATAAAGTCGGCGACATCATGATAATAAAAGATCATATCAGCCAGTTTACCCCGAATCCATTAATTGGAAAAAATAT
>JANPMI010000162.1:0-13029 GCA_031422725.1 Chitinophagaceae bacterium
TACGAAGACTGCCTTCAAGGATCGTACTTACACCCAGTTCATCACCGATGGTTTTGAGATTCTTATTAATTCCTTTATAAGAAAATGAAGAAGTACGTCCGGCTACTTTCAGTCCGGAAATCTTTGCCAAAGCATTGATCAACTCTTCAGATAATCCATCACTGAAATATTCCTGGTCTTTATCCGGACTCATATCAGTAAAGGGGAGTACGGCTATGGACTTGTCTTTCGGCCCGGCTGAAGTTTTTTCGGCAAAGAAATTTTTATAAATAAAAAATCCGGCTACAAGTAGCAGGATGATTGAAAATGTAGCAATGATGTTTCTTTTCGAAGCAGTTTTCTTTTTCACCTTTCCTTCCATCTTTTTCCGCTGTGGTACAAACAATCCTTCATTGGTCAGTGCAAACACTTCCATTGACTTGCCAACATTCTTAAAATCAAATTGCCCCAGAGATTTTGTAGTGATGGAATCATTGTTCTTTATTTTATTATGGACTTCTTCAGAAATAAGAATTGTATTTTCCTGCCCCAGCGACTGTACTCTTGAGGCCACATTCACCCCATCGCCCAAAGCTTTTGCATCTTCAAAAAATACTTCGCCAATATGCAGACCAATTCGGAGGGGAACAACCGGTTCAGTCTTTAAATCTTTTTGAACGGCTAATGAACAATTAACCGCATCGGTAGCACTGGAAAAAATACAAAGACTTCCATCGCCATAATAATTTAATACCTGGCCATTAAAATGTGTTACCCATTTTTCAAGTGTAGCATTGTAATGTTTGATAACCGCCACTGCCTTCTCTTCGTTTTGCTGCATCATAGCCGTGTACCCGACAATATCGGTAAACATGATGGCGGCGAGTTGGCGGGTTTGAGACATGACTTGCAGATTGCATCCGGAAGTTAACTATAATTATATAAAGCTGAATCTATTCTATCAGGCAATCGCCGTTCACTCAATTTCAAAAAATATCCCGTCCCGATTTTCTATCGGAACGGGATATATTGTGGGTTAATAAATTAAAAAATAAAACGTAAACCCAATTGTACCTGCCAGCGGGATTGCAGATCAGGACTATCAATAAAGGTTGTTTTTAATGCCGGGTCAAACTGGTAAGTAGGCGCATTGCTATTATAAGAAACTGATAAGGGTTGATAATAACCTGCCGTTGTAGCATATTTTCTTACTCCCCAATTGCTGCTGATAAGGTTGCCAAGATTTACTACATCCACACTAAACTGAAGGCTTTGTCTTGTTTTTGTATTTAGTATCAAATCCTGAAGGATACGGAGATCAAGCTGGCTGAATCCAGGAGATGTTCCACCATATTTTTCGGTGTACTGACCTCTTAGGCCGTTCAGGTATTCATCCTGTGCAATAAAACCTTTAAAGGCCTGGCGCTGGGCAGCCTGGTTCTGAATATTTCCATTTACATCCAGCAAAGGAGTAAAAGTCATATTATCGATTTCCGAATCCGTAGGTACATATAATAAGTCATTAGAACCGGTACCATCATTATTAATATCACCGCCATACACATAAGCAAAAGGGTTGCCGGATGTCCATGAACTGAATAATGAAATGGTAGTTCCCCACTTTTTATCGTTTCCGTACTCATATTTTTTATAAGCCGCAATAATAAAACGGTGCCTGTTACCATAGAGTGAATTGGAGTTGATAGCTTTATTTGCATTGTTCAGAATAGGATTACGATCAAAGGCATCACTGGATATTTCTGCAGAAATAGAACTGGCATCTTTGGCTATGCCAAAATTATAAGCCGCCATTGCAAACAATCCTTTCTTAAAAGTTTGCTGTGCCTGTAAAGAAAGATTGAACTGGTAACCTTCTTTAGTGTTTGTAAACACATAGGTATTGTTTGCTCCCTGGTTGGCAGGAAGATAAACGCTTCTCATGTCCCCGATACCGGAATTCAGGACACCCGTTGGAGTTCCTAATTTATAATTGCGAACCATCATGGCATTTACATCTTTTGTGTAAGCCAGGTCAACTGTAAAAATAGTTCCGGAAGGAATTTTGAAATCCGTACCGATGTTGGTACGCCAAACCTGCGGCCATTGAAAGTTTTTGTCTGTTGCATTATAAAAACCACTTGTTGGGTTTCCAATATGATTTCCCAGCCAGACAAATGGGAAGCGACCAGTGAAAAGACCAGTACCTCCACGAACCTGTACTGTTTTATCGCCTTTTACATCCCAGTTAAAACCAAATCTTGGTGAAAATAATGGCTTGGTCGTGGGTAGCCTTGTATTGTCCAAATCTTTTCCTTTTCCATTGGTTATCGGTTTGCCATCCTGATCAAATAAGGTAAGGTTATCGGAATTCAAAATAGTAGGAGACCCTGTACTGAATGAACCTAAGTAAGTACCTGCATTTGGCATAAACACATCTTCCTGTATGTTAGGAGTGGTAAAAGATATATTATTATACACAGGCTTGTCCATCCTCAGGCCAAAAGTCATTTTTAATTTGGGATTGACATACCATTCATCCTGGATATAAGAAGACAATTGTCCTACAGTCATTTTGACTAATGCCCACTGATCGGCAGCGGCCCTGTTTTGGGCATAAGTGTTAAATTGATCCAGGTTAAAAACTCCAAACCATAGCGGGGCGCCTGAAGGCGCATTTGTTTTAAAATCGGAAATATCTACATCACCCAAAAACATATTAAAACCATATCCTGTTAAATTGAAAGAATTTTCAAACTTGAAAGATTCATATGAACCACCAATGGTTATGGTGTGATTTTTTTTGTAAAGTGTAAAATCGTTGGTTACCTGTATTGCATCCTGTTTCAAAGTATTATTAATGGAAAATGGTTCATGCCCGGCAACAATATAACGGGTGCCAAACTTTGAAATATTAATAACAGGGAAAGGAGTTGAAAAAGGATTACGGTTATCACGGAACAGCGTATAAACCATTCTAAGCTTATTGGCCGAATTTCCTTTGAAATTGGATTTCAACTCTGTACCAAACGAATTTAGTTTATTTACAATTTCATATCCGGAATTCTGGAATTGCAAAGTGGTGTAATCCGGCCCCCTGCGGCCAATAGCGCTGGGGTGAGCAGGTTTATCTTTTTTTGCATCCAGTCCATTATAGGTAAACGATAATTTATGAACGTCGTTGATATTCCAGTCTAATTTTGCCAGCCATTTATAATTGGTCTGATGATGAGTAAATCCCTGGTAAGGGCCGGTTTCATATTGATATCGTGTTTTTAATATATTGCTTACGGCAATCAGGTCAGTTTCTAAAACCCTTGCAGTATTTGATTTTCCTCCATTGCCTGCATCTTGAGCTACATAGCTGGTGGCCTCATCTGTACGTCGCTCGGTTTCAAAACTCAGGAAGTAATACAATTTATTTTTTTTTAATGCTCCGCCAAAGGCAAATCCTCCCTGGTATTGCTTAAGATCGGGAACCACTAATTTATTTTTTGAAACCTTTTTACCTGTTAATGCTTGCGTTCTGTAAAATGAATATACAGTCCCGGTAAATCTGTTGCTGCCGGATTTTGTTACTGAGTTTATACCGGCTCCTGTAAAACCCGCCTGTGTAACATCATAGGGGGCAAGATTGACCTGTATTTGCTCAATGGCATCTAATGAAACAGGTTGTGCATTGGTTTGTCCGCCAGGCGTAGGAGCATCAAGGCCAAATGGGTTATTGAAGACCGCTCCATCCAACGAATAATTATTATACTGTCCATTACGTCCAGCAAAGGAGATACCATTATAATTTGCAGAAGCAGATGGTGATAGTCTTAAAAAATCATCAGCAGAACGGGAAATGGTGGGCAGGGTTCTTAATTGCCTGTTACTGATATTGGTGGAGGCCCCTGTTCTTTTATCATCAAATATTTTTGATGTCGAGGTAATGGTTACATTTCCTAATTCCTTTGCTGTTTCCTGCAGGGAAAATTCAACGGTATTGTTCAGGCCTAATTCAAGAAAAATATTTTCTGATACAACCTGCTGGTGGCTGACATGATTAACCGTTACTTTGTACGGCCCGCCTACCCGGAGGTTTGGTACGATAAAACGACCATCGTCTTTAGTTATTAATACTTGTTTAATACCTGCATCAGGAAATTCTACAGTTACTGTTGCTGCCTGAAGAGCAACTCCTTTAGAATCTTTAACTACACCGCTAAGCGTTGCAGTTGTTACCTGTGCCGAAAGATTGATTATCAGAAATAACAAAGCGGCGAAGAAAAGCAGGCTCTGCTTTTTGAATTGTTTTTGCATAGCAATTAATTTTCTGCAAAGTAAGGGAGATTAACAAATTGTTATGCCTGCAGTTTTGCACAGGATATGAACCCAGGGAAAAATTAATATTGGGGGTGAGGTTTTTTTTGTAGTTGCGGAGGTCATTATTGAACAAACTTAAAATTATCTCCGTCAAACAACCCCAAATCACTCAACTTCAAATGTGGTATCACCAGCAAAGCCATAAAAGAAAGTGTCATAAATGGCGAGCCTAATGTTGAGCCAGCTTCTTTTACCGCTTTATCTATTAAGGAATATTGCTCCGCAATTTTATAACCGTCTTCATTACTCATCAGCCCGGCAACGGGTAATGGAACAATCATTTCAAGATCATCTTTGCAAAAACTAACACCACCTGTATTTTCAATCACAAGGTTTACAGCATTGCAAATACTTTCATCATCCACACCGACTGCTAAGATATTGTGACTGTCATGCGCCACCGAAGAAGCTAATGCTCCCTGTTTCAATCCAAAGTTTTTGATAAAGGCTTTTGCAACAGGTGCATTGTTGTAGCGGTTTACAACAACTATTTTTAAAATATCTCTTTCAGTATCGCTTAGAATCTTATCATCTGTTACTTTAGGAGCAAAAGAAAGTTTGTTGGTGACAAGCTGGCCATCCAATGCTTCTATTACTGGTATTTCTTTTTCATCATTCCAGGCCATTTCAAAATCACTAACTTCTTTTTTACTGCAGGAGAAATTATTTATAACCCCTGATTTTGAAGTTTTGATATTTGATACTCCATTTTCTGCAACTAACTCTCCGTTGATAAATGTTTTGGTCACTTCAAATTTTTCCAAATCTTTCACCACAATAAAATCAGCTGCATCACCTTCCCTTAATAAACCAACATCTAATTTGTAATGATTAACCGGGTTTACACAAGCAGCTTTCAATATTTTGAAAATATTAATGCCTTTTGCCATGGCTCTTGCACATAGTAGGTTAATATGGCCCAGCACCAAACTATCCGGATGTTTGTCGTCGCTGCAAAACATCATTTGGTTTGGATAATCATGCAACAATTCTATCAATGCTTCAAAGTTTTTCGCCGCACTGCCTTCACGGATAATAATTTTCATCCCATTCTGCAATTTATCTAATGCTTCTTCCCTGGTAAAACATTCATGATCGGTGGTGATGCCGGCAGCGATATATTTTTTGGCATCTTCACCCCGCAAACCCGGAGCATGGCCATCTACAGGTTTCAACAGGCGATGTGCAGCAGCTATTTTTTTCATTACTTCTTTATCTTCATTAAGCACACCGGGGAAATTCATCATCTCACTCAAATACTTTATCTCATCTCTCTGCAATAACTTTTCTACATCAGTGGAATCCAAAGCAGCACCAGCTGTTTCAAAAATGGTAGCCGGTACACAACTCGGCGCACCAAAATTGAATTTGAAGGGAACGGTTTTTCCATTCTCCATCATAAACTCTACACCTTCCATACCGCATACATTGGCAATTTCATGTGGATCGCTGACCGTTGCCACGGTGCCATGCACTACAGCCAATCTTGCAAACTCCGACGGAACCAGCATAGAACTTTCAATGTGGACATGACTGTCTATAAAACCAGGGAGTATATAATCGGGAGTCTGCAGTCCTGAGTCGGGAGTTTCTTTAATGGAAATTATCTTCCCATTTTCAACTGTTATGGTTGCCGGATAAATTTTTTGCTGGTGAACATCAACAAGATTGCCGCTGATAGAAAACGATGACATGGATTTTGATTTGGATAAAGGTAATCAGTATCTTCAAAGACTAAATAACACACCACTGCTATGCGAAAATTATTTCTGCTGCTGGTTATTACCGGCATTTCAATTTATCTGTCTGCTCAGAAGACAAAATCAGTTACTACGGTTAACACGGAAAATAAAGAAGAGGCACTATTTAAAAACCTGAAGTACCGCCTTATCGGACCTTTTCGTGGCGGACGCAGCGCTGCGGTAGCAGGCAGTTATGAAAATAAGAACACTTTTTATTTTGGTGGAGTAGGAGGTGGTGTGTGGAAAACAACAGATGGCGGCAGCAACTGGATGAATATCTCCGATAAATATTTTGGAGGCTCCATAGGGTCAGTCGCAGTGGCTCCGTCCGATGAAACAATTATATATGCCGGGGAAGGAGAACATACCATGCGGGGTAATGTAAGTGAAGGCCTTGGCGGTATCTGGCGCAGCGATGATGCAGGAAAAAACTGGAAAAATCTTGGATTGAAAGATGGCCGCCATATTATCCGTATTGTTATTCATCCAAAAAATCCGGATGTAGTATTGGTGGCGGTAATGGGACATTTATTCGGCCCTAATGAGGAAAGAGGTGTTTTTAAAACAACAGATGGAGGTAAGACCTGGAAGAAAGTATTATATGTAAACAATCAAACTGGTTGCAGTGAACTGGTGATGGAACCCGGCAACCCTACAGTATTGTATGCAGGTACCTGGAGAGTGATAAGAACTCCCCACAGTATGGAAAGCGGTGGCGAAGGCAGCGGTCTCTGGAAAAGTACGGATGGGGGTGAGACCTGGAAAAATATTACCGCATCAAGAGGTTTGCCCAAAGGAACCTGGGGAATAGTGGGGGTAGCCGTGGCACCTTCGAATACTGATAAAGTGTATGCCTTGATTGAAAATGAAAAAGGTGGGTTGTTTGTCAGCAATGATGCTGGTGAAAACTGGACGCTGCAAAGCAGTGATAATAATATCCGCCAACGGGCCTGGTATTATACTAAGGTTTTTGTTGATCCTAAAAACGAGAACAAAGTTTATTGTCCGAATGTGGGTTTTATGATCAGCAGTGATGGAGGAAAAACTTTTAAAAGTATTTCTACACCGCATGGCGATCATCATGATCTCTGGATTGATCCCGCAGATGCCAACAGAATGATAGTAGCAGATGATGGTGGTGCACAGGTATCATTTGATGCAGGCACCAACTGGAGCACTTATCTAAATCAGCCAACGGTGCAGGTCTATCGGATAAGTACAGATAATGCTTTCCCCTACCGGATACTCGGAGGTCAGCAGGATAACAGTGCTTTTCGCATCCGGTCAAAAACGTATGGAACAGCCATTACAATCAATGATTTTCAAAATGCTGCCGGTGGTGAAAGCGGTTATGTGGTAGCCGATCCGCTAAATCCTGATATTACCTATGGAGGAAGTTATATGGGTTATATGGCAAGGGTGGATCATAAAACCAATGAATCCCGGATGATAAATGTTTGGCCGGATGATGGTATTGGTGCAGGTGCAGATGTACAGAAGTATCGTTTTCAATGGAACTACCCCATTTTCTTTTCACCGCACAATCCGAAACGTTTATATGCAGCAGGAAATAATTTATTCGTAAGTGAAAATGAAGGAAGAAGCTGGGATGTGATCAGCCAGGACCTTACTACCAATGATAAAACAAGACAGGCTGCCAGCGGGGGACCCATTACTAAAGACAATACCGGTGTGGAATATTACTGTACCATTTTTACGGCCACAGAAAGTGAATATGAAAAAGATCTTTTATGGACCGGTAGTGATGACGGATTAATACATGTAAGTAAAGACGGCGGAAAAAATTGGGAGAATGTAACACCAAAAGATTGCCCTAAATGGATGATGTGGAATTGTGTAGAAGCCGATCCGTATAAAAAAGGGTCTGCTTATTTTGCAGGAACAAGATATAAGCTGGATGATTTCAATCCATATATCTATAAAACGGAAGACTACGGTAAAACCTGGAAAAGAATTGACAATGGAATCAACAGGCTGCATTTTTCAAGAGCCATAAGAGCAGACAGGAAACGAAAAGGATTATTATATGCCGGTACAGAATACGGTATGTACATCAGTTATGATGATGGAGCTAACTGGAAATCTTTCCAGTTGAATCTTCCTGTTCTTTCAGTAACTGACCTGGCAATAAAAGAAAATGATCTTGTTGTGGGCACACAGGGCAGAAGTATTTACATATTGGATGATTTAAGTACGGTGCAGCAGACCAGTAATGATCTTGTTTCAAAAGCTTTTCATGTATTTACTCCACACCAGGCATATCGTATGCAGGGCTTTGGTGGTGGTTTTGGTGGGGTGCAGCGCAATGCAGGAATGAACCCGCCAAAAGGAGTGGTTATTCCTTATTACATCAGAGAAGCTGCTGACTCTTCGAAACTTACTGTAATTATACTGGATAAGAATAAGAAGGAAATTAAAACCTTCAGCACTGATTCCAAAGACAATAAATTAGAAATTAAAACCGGTCTGAACCAGTTTGTCTGGAATATGAACTATCCCGAAGCAGAAAAAATTCCGGAAGGAATGATTGTATGGAATGGTAATGTGGATGGCCCGGTGGCGATTCCCGGAAACTATTTTGCCAGGTTTAAAATGGGAAAAGACTCTTCGGAAATTGCTTTCACCATAAAAGCAGATCCAAATTATAATGCTTCGCAGGCAGAGTACGAGGAGCAGTTTAATTTCCTGGTTGCTGCAAGAGATAAATTCACCGAAACAATTAATGCATTGAAGAATATTAAAGAAATACGCAGCCAGATGACGGAGTTTAAAGAAAAATGGGTCGCTGATTCTGTAAAAGAAGTGACTGCGATGATGGACAGTATCAGCAAAAAGATGAAAGAGGTGGAAGAAGCACTGCACCAGACCAAAGCAAAAAGTGGGCAGGATGTACTTAACTATCCTATACGGCTTGATGATAAGCTGAGTAATGTGTACAGGAATGCAAAAGCCGGTAACGGAGGTTTGTCCAAGCAGGTAAAAGATGCTTATACAGTGATTGCCGGACAGATAGATGAACAGTTAAATAAATTGAAAAAGATTATGGATAGTGATGTAGTAAAACTAAATCAACTGATCAGGGAAAAAGCTTTGCCGGTGATTGGTTTGAAAAAAGAAGAGAAGGATAAGAAATAAAAAAGAAGGGCTTCATAGGAAGCCCTTTTACTATGCAGTAAGTTCTATTTTTTTTGTTCGTTCTTTCATCAGTGCTATGGCCTCTTCCTTACTGGCAAAAGTGTTATCAATATTCACCAGGTTGTCGGCAAGTTTATTATAGTTTTTCGTCATCAGCCATATAAAAATGTGCAGGTAATGAATACCATCGAAGATCAGTGTTTTTTTTGCAACAAATTCGTCCTTAAGTTTTAAGAACTCCCCGGGTATTTCAGTATAGTGCATGGCCGGACGAAGATGATGGACTGTATGATAGCCATCATTCCAGCACATTTTATTGTACTTGGTGTTGATGCAGTTGATGGCACTTGTAAAATTATCTTCCGTATTATTCTTATCAATAAAAGAATGTTGCGCCCAGTTACCCAGCATCATTACTACCCTGGCAAAAACAAAAGGGATTATAAAAATGAAAAGAGTGGCTTTGAAATTTACAAAACACATGCCCACACAGAAAGCATAGAAAGCCATTTCGCCATATGTCAGGCGCATATACAATTTTTTTCTTTTGCGGTTAAACAAGTACATAAATGTATCAACGAATCCCATCACTAAAAATCTGCCCACATATTTTAAAAAATCAGGAAGGCTGTCCCTTTTATATTTCATGGTGCTGCTGGCATCATCTTCCTGGTTATTTTCCACATGGTGCATTGCCATGTGGTGTACAAAATATGTTTCCGGGGTATGGCCAAAAAAAGGACAAACAACCCAGATAATATAATCATATATCCAGGAGAATCCTTTTTTAAAAGGTTTGCGATGGCTGATGCAATGCAGCATCAATCCGAAGCGGCCTTTAAAATACATCTGCGATACATAGAAATATGGAATGTAGGCGAGCCACCAATACCAGCCTTGCAATAAGGGTGTATATAGCAATATGGCAACGGGTATTACTAACAGGTGTATAGCAGTAAGCAAATGAGTAAAAGGAAGATCTCTTTTATCATTCATGTATTTAAGCCAAAACTTTTCGTACCGGCTGAAGGTGGAGGGTTCTGTATATACCGGATCAGTAAGAGTTGTAAGTGCCTTCATTATAATTTATAAAAATAATTTAGTGTGTTGATGGGTAAAAATCGACCCGCTGTGGTAAACTATCGTTTCTTGAACAGGTAACCAATTGGCGTGAAATTAAGGTATTCCGGTTGATTTATAGCTGATTGTTCTCAATGTTTAACAGTAAACGATTGATAGTCAGAGTATGTAATCTTTTCACACACATTCAAAGTAATAAACAGATAAAGGACGGTTTCAATTTTTCTTATCAGGCCACTGGGATTTTCAGTTTATAATTAAATGAAAAAAAATCCTTGTTATAAAATCCATAAACTATTTGATCCCGTAACTTATTTAGTCCTGGCCAAAAAGTTTAATATCCATCTGTCAGCCACTTGCTTTTAAAAGCATAGTCTTTACCTTTTTTATAATTGTCTGTATTCCTGAGAGCTTTCGTTAACCAACACATAGAACTATTGCGCTATTCATTTTTGAATGATGTAGCGGGTAATTTTTTTTACTTACAATTAAAACAACAAAATTTATGAAACGAAAAATCTATGCGTCCATTATGCTTATTGCTATGCTGAGCAGTGTGTTTCCTTATGGCGCCTTTGCCTCCAGTCACCGGGAGGCTCCTTTAATTTCTAATGATCCGCTGGCGGATAATACGGATCTCTATGCTTTCCGGGATCCCGGTAATGCTAACAAGATAAATATTATTGCCACCTATGTGCCCGGTCAGTTACCACAGGGTGGTCCTAATTATTATTCTTTTGGGGAAAATATCCGCTATGAAATTCATGTGGATAATAACCTTGCTACCAAAGGAGATGATATTACCTACCGGTTCACCTTCAAACAGGAGAACGAGGATCCCACTACTTTTTTCAATATCCGCCTGGGGAAACAAAATTTGAAAACTACCTACAAGTTAGAAAGAAGTATGGATGGGGGGAAGAAATTTACCACCATCGTAAATAATGGAACAGTACCACCTCCGAATATTGGCCCACGTTCCATTAGTGACCCGGTTGTAGGATTGGGTGCTTCAAGTTATGAAGAACTGATAGATGATGCGATTACGAATGCTTCAACAGGCGAGAAAGTATTTTGTGGTACTTCTGATGATCCGTTTTTTGTGGATCTCGGTGGTATATTTGATTTAGGCGATGCTCCCCGCACCACCGGTACGCAGTCTGTTGATGGTTTAAAATGTTTAAATGTTTCCACGATTGCATTGCAAATTGATATTTCAACACTGCAAAAGGATCACAAGCCTGTATCTATGGCAAGCAATATCCTGGATCCTAATTATGTAATTGGTGTATGGGCATCAGCCAGCCGTCAGAAAATAAGTGTATTAAAGGATTATAAAGATTATGAGAATAATAATAATGGAACCAGCAACAGCGGCCCCTGGATCCAGGTCTCCCGTCTTGGTATGCCGTTAACGAATGAAGTGGTCGTACCGATTGGGATGAAAGATTACTGGAACTCATTAACTCCTTACCAGGACCTTGAAAAATTAAATGTGTTCGGTAAATATTTTTACAATCCTGAACTCGGGTTATATATGGACGATGCACTATTCGGAGGAGCAGTTCCGGCATTGGCGCCACTGCGTATTCAAAAAAATTCACTGGCCTGTGCTTTTGGCGGAACCGGTTTTGGTTTTGGAAATGGACAAAATGGTTTGTTTGGTTTGAAAGGAAACCCGGCATTGGCTGGTGGTGCATTGGATGATGCTATTTTCGGAAATCTTCTTTTACCGGCAGCCAACTCACCCCGTTCCGTTGATCTATGGCCCATTTTTAATACCGGTGTACCCAACTTAAAGCCTTACCAGTTAGCAACAGGTAAAGGTGGCAATCCTTTGGCAGCAGGTAAACCTTTCATTAATAATTTTCTTCCGAATGGCGGCGATATGCTTCGTTTGAATATGGCAGTGCCTGCTACTCCACGAAATGATCCCCAGTTCAGTAACCTTGGTTTAGTTCAGGCTGCTGTATTGGGATTAACTGATCCGGCGTACAATGCAGATGCTTCTTTGCAGAATATTCCGAATATGGATGGCTTTCCTAATGGAAGAAGATTGGAAGATGATGTGGTACGGATAGAATTGCAGGCAGTAAGCGGAATTGTGCTGGCAGCAATCGGTTTATGGTATGATGATTATAATTGTGCAGGCAGCCCTGTAACTCCGGATTTACTCAGTGTATATACATATACTGCCGGCGTTACCTCCAACGATGTTGCACTCAAATCAAATTTCCCTTACGTAGCAACTCCATGGCCCGGCACTCATAACTGTGATTGCACTGAGGGTAGTAGTAGCGCAAATAAAGGCCAGGGAATTAGCAGCAACCCTTCAACGGTTAAAAAACAAACCCTTGATCTTGGCTTATCATCAAAGGAAATAAACCTGTCTGCTTATCCTAATCCAACTGACGGAAGCAGCACTATTAAATACAGTGTGGATGCTCCTTCAAATATTAAGATTGTTGTGTATGATATGCAGGGTAAAATGATAAAAGTACTTGCTGATAAAAAACAGGATGCAGGTGTTTATACCATGCAATGGGACAATAGCGGCCTTGCAAAGGGTGTCTATGTAGTTTCTGCATTTAAAAATGGCATGACTAAACAAGTAATAAAAGTTGTAAAGAATTAAGACTTAATAGTACGGCAACAGGTTCGCAGTTACTGCGGGCCTGTTGTTTTTAACCAATCTTGAAACCAAAAA
>JANPMI010000163.1:0-5064 GCA_031422725.1 Chitinophagaceae bacterium
CACCGTAGTGGTTTATTATGGAATTTATTTACCAGTTGCCCGGAAGTGAAAAATGGGATGCAACGACTTGGATTTACCGCACCGTATTTATGATGTAATTCATAGACGCAGATGAGATATTTTTTTTTATTGTTTATCTTATTCATGACTTCCTGTAAAACGCAACAATTACAGGAGCATACTTCAGTTGAATTAAGCGAAGAGGATCAAAAAATTTTTGATGAAGTGCAGCAGCATACGTTTCAGTATTTCTGGAAAGGAGCAGATTCCATCAGCGGCATGGCCCGTGAAAGAATTCACCTTGATGGAAATTACCCGCAAAAAGATAATCTTGTAATTACTTCCGGTGGCAGTGGTTTTGGTGTGATGGCTATACTGTCAGGCATTGAAAGAAAATTTATCACCCGTCAGGAAGGATTGGAGCGGCTACAGAAAATTATTCATTTTTTAGAAACAGCCGACCGGTTTCATGGTGCCTGGCCACACTGGTGGTATGATGGGAATGGAAAAGTAAAACCCTTTGGAAAAAAAGATAACGGCGGCGACCTGGTGGAAACTTCTTATATGATACAGGGCCTGCTTTGTGTAAGACAATATTATAGAAACGGCAATGAGGAAGAGAAGAAATTAGCAGCAAGAGCCGATCAACTGTGGAAGGAAGTAGAATTTGATTGGTACCGGAACGGGAAAAATGTTTTGTACTGGCATTGGAGTCCTGAATACGGATGGCAAATGAATTTTCCGGTACATGGCTATAATGAATGTTTAATTATGTATATACTCGCCGCTTCTTCACCATCACACGGCATTCCGGCCGAAGTATATCATGAAGGCTGGGCGCAGAACGGAAAAATAAAATCAACAACTAAAAAATCCGGTCATCAGCTGCAATTAAACCACCAGGGTAATCCGCCAAACGGAGGACCTCTTTTTTGGGCCCATTATTCTTACCTCGGTTTGGATCCCCGGGGGCTGAAAGACCAGTATGCAGATTATTTGAAGGAAAATATTAACCAGGCCATTATTAATTACCAGTGGTGTGTGACCAATCCTAAAAAGTATAAAGGATACGGAACAGAAAGCTGGGGTTTGACATCCAGTTATTCTATGACAGGGTATAGCGGTCATGCCCCTTCACTGGAAAAAGATCTGGGTGTAATTGCTCCCACGGCGGCCTTATCTTCTTTTCCTTATACTCCCGAACAATCACTGGCAGCAATGAAATATTGGTATAAAAATAAAAAAGATAAACTCTGGGGCGAATATGGTTTTTATGATGCCTTCAGTGAAACTGATAATTGGTACCTGCCGCATTATCTTGCTATTGACCAGGGTCCCATCATCGTTATGATGGAGAATTACCGTACCGGATTGCTGTGGAGATTATTTATGGACTGCCCGGAGATAAAGGACGGGTTAAAAAAATTAGGCTTTACTTCACCTTACTATAAAAAATAGAATCGTATGTATAAAAATAATTTGCTGCTGCTTGCTGTTTTCATTTATTCATCAGTTGCTTTTTCACAAATTTCTTCGAATGTAAAACCTGCTAACTCTGGGATGAAATCATTCATTGATGTATTAATGAAGAAGATGACAGTAGATGAAAAACTTGGTCAACTGAATTTACTTACACCCGGAGGTGGTATTGCCACCGGTGCAGTAGTAAGCACCGATGTGGAAGCAAAAATTTCAAAGGGGCAGGTGGGAGGCCTGTTTGGTATAATTGGCGAAGCAAAGATCAGGCAGGTGCAGGAGATAGCTGTTAACAAGACACGGTTAAAAATTCCTTTGCTGTTCGGGTCTGATGTGATTCATGGATATAAAACTACATTTCCCATTCCCCTCGCATTATCCTGTAGCTGGGATATGCCCATGATAGAACGGAGTGCAAGAATTGCTGCGACAGAAGCAACTGCAGATGGGTTATGCTGGGCATTTTCACCCATGGTGGACATTGCCCGTGACCCCCGCTGGGGACGGATTGCAGAAGGTGCCGGTGAAGATCCTTATCTCGGTTCACAGGTCGCTAAAGCAATGGTAAATGGATACCAGGGAAATGATCTTGCAAAAAATAATACACTGATGGCCTGTGTAAAACATTTTGCTTTATATGGCGCAGCAGATGGTGGTAGGGATTATAATACAGTTGATATGAGCCGGGTAAAAATGTATAATGAGTACTTGCCTCCTTATAAAGCAGCGGTGGATGCCGGAGTGGGAACTGTGATGACTTCTTTTAATACGATTGATAACATTCCGGCAACAGGGAATAAATGGTTGCTTACTGATCTGTTGCGTAAACAATGGGGCTTTACAGGAATGATTGTTTCAGACTACACGTCTGTTAATGAAATGACAGATCATGGTATGGGAGATCTGCAGCAGGTTTCGGCACTGGCATTAAATGCGGGGCTTGATATGGATATGGTGGGAGAGGGTTATTTAACAACATTAAAAAAATCATTGCAGGAAAAAAAAGTAACGCAGCAGCAAATTGATGCTGCCTGCAGAAAAGTATTGGAAGCAAAATATAAATTAGGTCTTTTTGAAGATCCTTATCGTTACTGCAACAGCGAAAGAGCTGCAAAAGAAGTTTTATCTTCTGAAAAAAGAATGGCTGCCCGTGAATTTGCAGAGCATTCGTTTGTATTACTAAAGAATAACAGGCAGACTCTTCCTTTAAAAAAATCAGGAACCATTGCATTGATAGGACCATTGGCAAACGATAAAAGCAATATGCTGGGTACCTGGGCGGTGTCGGGAAATTCAGATCTGTCCGTACCTGTATCGGAAGGGTTTAAGAATATAGGTGGAAACAACGTTACTGTCCGCTATGCAAAAGGAGCTAACATTTCTGATGATAGCCTCTTTGCCAAAAAAATAAATGTCTTTGGAACAAGGATAGAGATAGACAAACGATCCCCGCAGCAAATGACAGAGGAAGCTGTAAGTATAGCCAATCAATCAGACGTTATAGTAGCCGTTGTTGGCGAAGCTTCGGAGATGAGTGGTGAATCATCCAGCCGGTCTGATCTTACGATCCCTTTGAGTCAGCAACACCTGCTGAAGGAATTAAAGAAAACAGGGAAACCGTTGGTATTGGTAATAATGTCAGGAAGACCGTTGGTATTGAACTGGGAAAACGAAAATGCCGATGCTATTTTATTTACCTGGCATGCAGGGCAGGAGGCAGGCAATGCGATTGCCAATGTATTGTTCGGGAATTATAATCCATCCGGAAAACTGACAACAAGTTTTCCGAGAAATGTGGGACAGGTTCCTATTTACTATAATTATTTAAATACTGGAAGACCCAATGCAGGTGATGAGTTTCAGAAATTCCGCAGTAATTACCTGGATGTACCAAACAGTCCGTTATTCCCTTTTGGTTTTGGGTTAAGTTACTCATCATTTGTGTATAGTGATTGGAAACTCAGTAGTAATAAAATGAATGCGAATGGGAAAATCATAGCTACTCTTAACATAGCCAATAATGGAAAATACGATGGAGAAGAAGTGGTGCAATTATACATTCATGATAAAGTGGGCAGTATTGCGAGGCCGGTAAAAGAATTAAAAGGATTTCAGAAAATAAAATTAAAAGTCGGTGAAACAAAATCAGTCAGCTTTACTGTTACGGCAGAAGACTTGAAATTTTACAACAGCAATTTAAAATTTGTAGCCGAACCCGGTTCTTTTGAACTGATGATCGGAGCTTCTTCTGCTGATATAAAATTTAAAGAGAATTTTGAATTGCTGAAATGATATATGAGAATATTTGTAGCAGGTTAAACATTTAATTTTTCTCATCAATCATCCGGCCCAACCTTCCCTGTCAAGGCTTCTATATTGTATAGCTTCTGCCAGGTGTTCCGGTTTGATGTCGGCACTTTGTGAAAGATCGGCAATTGTCCGGGATACTTTTAAAATGCGGTCATAGGCTCTTGCTGATAAATTCAATTTCTCCATAGCGGCTTTCAATAAATTAGCTCCCACCTGGCTGATGACGCAGATTTCCTTCAGCATCTTGCTACTTATTTGTGCATTGCAATAAATACCCGGATTATTTTTATACCGTTCGGCCTGTATTTCCCTGGCGATAATAACCCTGTCACGGATGCTGGCAGAGGTTTCCTGTTCCCGTTTAGAAGATAATTCACTGAATGGAACAGGTGTAACTTCTACATGTAAATCAATTCTATCTAACAATGGTCCTGAAATTTTATTTAAATATTTTTGTACAGCTCCCGGTGGACAAGTGCATTCTCTTTCCGGGTGATTATAAAAACCACAGGGGCAGGGATTCATTGATGCGATCAGCATAAAACTGGCCGGGAAATCAGTCGCTATTTTGGCCCTTGATATCGTTACTTTTCTTTCTTCCATCGGTTGCCTCATCACTTCCAGTACTGTTCTTTTAAATTCAGGCAGTTCGTCCAGAAACAAAACACCATTATGGGCTAATGAAATTTCACCGGGTTGCGGAATACCACCACCGCCCACTAATGCTACATCAGAAATGGTATGATGAGGGGAACGGAATGGTCTTTTGGAAACCAAGGTTGAATTCTCCGGCAGCTTGCCGGCAACAGAATGAATTTTTGTCGTCTCTAATGCTTCCTGCAAAGAAAGGGGGGGAAGAATGGTTGGTAATCTTTTTGCCAGCATTGTTTTCCCGGCGCCGGGCGGTCCAATTAAAATGGCATTGTGACCACCGGCCGCTGCTATTTCCAATGCCCGTTTAATATTCTCCTGTCCTTTTACATCAGCAAAGTCAATTTCAAAATCATATTGCGAATGAAAAAATTCTTCTCTTGTATTGATAACAGTTGGCTCCAGGCCTTTTTCTTCCTTCTCAAAAAAGTCAATCACTTCTTTTATATGGCTTACTCCATATACATTCAGAGTGTTTACCATTCCGGCTTCTTTGGCATTCATTTTTGGAACAATCAATCCTTTGAATCCCTCTTTTCTTGCCTGTATGGCAATAGGCAATGCGCCCCTGATAGAACGTATCTCTCCATTCAATGACAGTTCACCCATAATAACATAATTCGCCAA
>JANPMI010000164.1:0-1622 GCA_031422725.1 Chitinophagaceae bacterium
AGCAGGGCCGGGTTTGGTATTTGTACAGGGTGGATCCTTTGTAATGGGTGCCAAAGATGAAGATGTAATGGGCGACTGGAATAATGTGCCCCGCCGTATCACTGTTCCGTCATTTTTTATTGATGAAACAGAAGTAGCCAATGTTCACTATCGTGAATATTTATACTGGCTTGAAAATACATTCGCAGGCGATACCAATATTATTAACAAAGCATTGCCCGATACCCTGGTATGGCGTGAAGAATTGGCATATAATGAACCCTATGTAGAATATTATTTCCGTTTCCCGTCTTATAACTATTACCCGGTTGTGGGTGTAAACTGGCGCCAGGCGCATGATTTTTGTATCTGGAGAACAGACCGTGTGAACGAATTGAATCTTCAAAGCAAGGGGTATCTGAAAAAAGATGCTATCAAAAGAGAAATGAAGGGTGCCGGTGCTGAAGGTTCTTTCAATACAGAAACCTATCTGATGGCACCTGATATGATTCAGGGTAGAAATAAGCCCAAGAAATCGGCTCTAAAAGATGTAAACGGCAAACCACGTTCAACTGTACGTATGGATGATGGTATTCTGAATATGGGCTATCGCCTCCCAACTGAAGCAGAATGGGAATATGCTGCCTATGGTATGTTATCTCAAAATCCAAGCCCTCGTACCAAAGAGAAAAAAAGTGGTGAAGAGTTGTTTTCCAATCAACAGATCTATTCCTGGAGCAATAATCCGAATGGCTTGCGTGATAACCGCCGCGGAAGCTGGCAAGGTAAATTTTTAGCCAACTTTAAAAGAGGTGGTGGCGATAATATGGGTATTGCTGGTGGTTTAAATGACCGTGCAGCTATCCCCGGAAACATCAAATCTTTTTATCCAAATGCTTTTGGATTATACAATATGAGTGGAAATGTAAGTGAGTGGGTAGGTGATGTGTACAGGCCCATGACATCAACAGATGCGGAAGATTTTAACTACTTCCGCGGTAATAAATTCCAAAAATATTACAAAAATTCGGGTGGTGAATATGAAAGAGACAGTATGGGACGCCTGAAAAAAATTGACATCTCTGATGAGGAAGTTAAAAACCGCACAAACTACCAGAAAAATGATGTCATCAATTATCTTGACGGAGATTCATCAAGCGGTGTGTTTTACGGTTACGGAATTACTTCTTTGATCAATGATTCATCAAGGGTGATCAAGGGTGGAAGCTGGAATGACAGGCCTTATTGGTTATCGCCCGGTACCCGTAGATTCATGCAGGAAACTCAGGCAGCAAGCACAGTTGGTTTCCGTTGTGCTCAAACTTACCTTGGCCCTCCTGAAGGACCCGGATTTAAAGAGGGTAATATCTTTGGTAAGCGTAAGCAAAACTCACGTAAGAAAAAAAGGAAATAAATTTTCCGTAATTATATTTTTAAAGCCTCGCCCCGGTGAGGCTTTTTTTATGCTTTTATTTAATGCTTCTACTTTAATTTTGATCCATGCAGATATCCGAACTATATAAATTATACCAACAATTTCCTTCCATACAAACTGATACCAGAAAGGTAAAGGATGCCGATCTCTTTTTTGCCCTTAGAGGGCCTAATTTTAATGGAAATTTATTTGCAAAAGAAGCATTGGC
>JANPMI010000165.1:0-3562 GCA_031422725.1 Chitinophagaceae bacterium
AATTTCCGTAAAGGAGGGGTTGAAGAAAACATTGCAATGGTATAGAACGCAGGAAGCCCGGGCCGGAAGTTGAAAAGAAACAGGCGTTAAACCTGATTTTGTCACCCCGACACTTCGTTCCTCAGTGCAGGCTGTGGAGGGGTCTCCCTTAGTAATCCGAATTTTTTTTGAATATCAGTGAATAAACGGGATCTCATGTTTTTAAACAACAGAGAATATTACGTTTACATAATAACAAACTTCAATAAAAAAGTTCTTTATACAGGAGTAACTAATAATCTCCGGCAGCGTTTGGTTGAGCATTATTTACAAAGTGGGAATCCTGTTTTTTTTGCAGGAAAATATCATGCTTATTACCTGCTTTATTATGAGTTTTCAGCCTATATCAAAAATATGATTGACAGAGAGAAAGAAATTAAGGGTTGGCGAAGAAGCAAAAAGGAAGTATTGATTAATGAATTTAATCCTGAGTGGAAGTTTCTGAATGAAGAAGTTTGTGGAAAATGGCCACCGGATAATTTGTTTCATAGAAAAGATGGGTGACAGGAGTCATGCAAAGCAGATGCCTCGTGCCTCGGCATGACAAGACACCGGAAGCAGGGGCCACCTTCATATGATTTGCATCCGGGCAGTTGTTGACAAAACGAAAAGCCACAATCGTTTTGTCACCCCGACGCAGGAGGGGTCTGTAATCGGAAAGGAAAGTAAAGACTAATGAGGCCGGCACCCCAAGCCTGAATTGAGAAATAAAGTATCGGCCTGACAAGAAACGGGAGGATTTCATTTTCATAAGGCAGTTTTTGACGATTTATCTATTAAATAATTACAACATTCTTGCAATAAAATGTCGAAAACAATCCTCATCACCGGCGGCGCCGGGTTCATTGGTTCCCATGTAGTCCGTTTATTCGTTACTAAGTACCCGGAGTATAAAATAATTAACCTGGATGCACTAACCTATGCCGGAAATCTGGAAAACCTCCGGGATATTGAAGATTTACCCAATTATGTTTTTGAAAAAGCCGACATCCTCCATGCAGACGAACTGGAAACAATCTTTTCAAAATACCAGCCAGATGGCATTATTCACCTCGCAGCAGAAAGCCATGTGGACCGTTCCATATTATCGCCGCTGGATTTTGTTTACACCAATGTAATTGGGACAGTTAATCTTTTAAATGCTGCGAAGAAATTGTGGGGCTCAGCTCTCAACTCTCAACCCTCAACTCCTAACCTCTTCTATCATGTTTCCACCGATGAAGTATATGGAGCCTTGGGTGACACCGGTTTCTTTACCGAAGAAACAAAATATGATCCGCATTCACCCTACAGTGCCTCCAAAGCAGCGAGTGATCATTTTGTAAGAGCTTATCATGACACCTTTGGTTTGCCGGTGGTAATAAGCAATTGTTCCAATAACTATGGCCCCAATCATTTTCCTGAAAAACTCATTCCGCTTTTCATCAATAATATTATTAAAAAAAGGCCATTACCGGTGTATGGCGATGGGAAATATACAAGAGACTGGTTGTTTGTAAAAGATCATGCAGCTGCCATTGACCTGGTATTTCATAAAGGAAAAACAGGCGATACCTATAATATTGGTGGCTTTAATGAATGGAAAAATATTGACCTGGTAAAACTGATGTGCAAACTGATGGATGAAAAACTGGGGAATACGGCCGGCAGCAGCGAAGAACTTATTACTTATGTAAAAGACCGGCCGGGACATGACAGGCGGTATGCTATTGATGCAACAAAGATTAATAAAGAACTGGGCTGGAAACCTTCAGTAACTTTTGAAGAAGGTTTATCACAAACAATTGACTGGTATCTTGAAAATACAGAATGGCTGAAGCATGTTACATCAGGAGAGTATCAACATTATTACGAACAACAATATAATAAGCAATGATCAATATTATTAACTATAAATTCCCCTTTAGGGGTTAGGGGTATGAAAGGAATTATTTTGGCAGGGGGCAGCGGCACAAGACTTTACCCCATAACAAAAGCAATCAGCAAACAGCTGATGCCGGTCTATGATAAGCCGATGATTTATTATCCATTGTCAACCTTAATGATGGCAGGTATAAAAGAGATGCTGATCATCACAACACCTGAAGACAATCCGCAGTTTAAAAGATTACTGGGGGATGGAAGTCATGTAGGTTGCCGGTTTGAGTATGCCATACAGGAAGTGCCGAATGGACTGGCGCAGGCATTTGTAATTGGTGCTGATTTTATCGGTACAGATAAAGTGGCCTTAGTATTAGGCGATAATATTTTTTACGGAACAGGATTAGACAAACAACTCCAAAGCTTAAGCACCGTTGAAGGGGGTTATGTATTTGCCTATCATGTAAGCGATCCGGAACGATACGGAGTAGTGGAGTTTGATGCCGGTATGAAAGCCGTGAGTATTGATGAAAAACCGGCACATCCAAAATCTAATTATGCGGTACCCGGTTTATATTTTTATGATAACGAAGTAGTGAAGATTGCCCGGGAACTGAAACCTTCTGCACGGGGGGAGTATGAAATAACAGATGTAAATAAAGTGTATCTCCAAAATAAAAAATTAAAAGTAGCTGTGCTGGATAAAGGAACTGCCTGGTTGGATACGGGTACGTTTGATTCACTCAGTGATGCCAGTGAATTTGTAAGGGTGATTGAAAAAAGACAGGGTACCAAGATCGGTTGTATAGAAGAAGTGGCTTTTCGAAACGGGTTTATCAGTAAAGAACAATTGCTGCAACTCGGTAATGAACTTACTAAAAGCGGTTACGGCACTTATTTACAACAAATAAAATAAAGATTAATTTTATAACCGGATAGAAAGCTTATATGCGTTTAAAACAGGCAGAAATAAACAATTTAAAAAATTCCATTTTGCTATTTGATAAAAATGCAAAGGTGTACCTTTTTGGTTCAAGAACAGACGATACCAAAAAAGGAGGGGATATAGATATAGCCATTATTTCTGATGCTATAGGGCTTAAGGAAAAAGTAAAAATCAAATTAAATTTTTTCGATCAGTTTGAAGAACAAAAAATAGATATAC
This sequence comes from Chitinophagaceae bacterium, assembly GCA_031422725.1. Classification (GTDB taxonomy): domain Bacteria; phylum Bacteroidota; class Bacteroidia; order Chitinophagales; family Chitinophagaceae; genus JJ008. Next base: position 3,065 of record JANPMI010000165.1, read on the forward strand.
TTACGGTTGCTGCAAACAGCGACAACTTATTCTGGGAAGTTGTAAAAGAAAACGCAATTGAATTATAAATGACTGATAAAATAAAAAACATAAAAAAATTATTATTGGCTGATTGGGACTTGCTCACAGAAGCCAAAAACATTTTTTTGCATTCCAGCGCCGATTGTGCAACAATTGAAGATGTTGAGGGGCTCCAGTTGCATGAGTTGGATAAAATGGAAGCTTACACAGCCCGTTTTGCAAGGATGTTGGATTTTTATATCCAAAAAATTCTTAAAGGGATTGACAAAATGGAAGCCAATTCTCCGGGTACGTTAAAAGATATTTTAAACAGGGCCGTACAGGCGGGACTGATACAAAGTGCGGAAGAATTACTGGAACTAAAAATTTACAGAAATGAAATCGTACACGACTATATCCAGTATTCGCAACGAAAAATATTTTTTGAAATAAGAACAAAAGAGCCCTTTCTGCTGGATTGTATTTCCATGACCGGCG